>JAQXOR010000062.1 GCA_029099805.1 Lachnospiraceae bacterium | reverse complement strand
TTGTTGCTGAGTTCAATAAGCGTTATGCAGTAAATCCAAAGGAAGCTACTGACTGGTATTTTGATTTCAGTAAAAATCTTAATTATGTTCGTGCAGGACGAATCGAGAAGGATCTTAAATGGACTTATGACTGTGAGTACGGCAGACTTGACATTACAATAAATTGCTCCAAGCCCGAAAAAGACCCCCGTGACATTGCTGCGGCAAAAACACAAAAAGCATTATCTTATCCTGAATGCCAGCTTTGTCCTGAAAATGCAGGCTTCGCAGGTCATGCAACACATCCTGCAAGACAGAATCTGCGTCCTGTTCCGATTATGGTAAACGGAGAAAAGTGGCAGTTACAGTATTCGCCATATGGTTACTATAATGAACACTGCATATTTTTCAACGAAAAACATATCCCGATGAAAATTGATGATGAGGTGTTTGAAAAGCTGTTTGATATTGTGGATTATCTTCCGCACTATTTTGTAGGCTCGAATGCGGATTTGCCGATTGTCGGCGGATCTATACTCAGTCATGAACATTTTCAGGGCGGAAATTACACCTTTGCAATGGCAAAAGCACCCATTGAAACCGAGTTTGAAATAAAGGCTTACCCAGCTGTAAAAGCAGGGATTGTGAAATGGCCTATGTCGGTTATCCGTGTTGCGTCCGAGGACAGAAAGCAGCTGTCGAAATGCTGTGCTGATATTCTTGCCAAATGGAGAGGGTACTCCGATGAAGGCGTGTTCATCTTTGCTGAAACAGATGGAGAACCGCACAACACAATTACTCCTATTGCAAGAAAAAACGGCAATGTTTACGAGTGCGACCTCGTACTCAGAAACAATATCACGACAAAGGAACGTCCTCTTGGCGTATATCATCCAAATCCGTCGCTTCATCATATCAAGAAAGAAAACATCGGTCTGATTGAGGTTATGGGACTTGCTGTGCTTCCTGCAAGACTTGCAAAGGAAATAAATATGCTTGAAACAGCAATGCTAAACGGAGAAAATCTTAATGCATATCCTGAACTTATACAGCATGCGCAGTGGGCAGAAGATATTTTGAAACGTCATCCTGATTTTAATAAAGACAATGCAAAATCGATTATCGAAGATGAAATCGGAAAGGCATTTCTTGAAGTGCTTGAAGATGCAGGTGTGTTCAAAAGGAATGAGAACGGACAAAAAGCATTTAAGGAATTTATTACAAGCATCAATGAATAAAACAAGAGCAGTACCGCAATTAAGCGATACTGCTCTGTCTGTTTATACATTAGCCACCGTTTAGTCAATAACCATTAGTATTTTGGAATACTTCTGTATGGTCATCATCCTAATGCGCGCCCTTTTTTTGCGCGGCTTCCCATTCTTATAAGCAGAGGGAAGTTTTCTAACTCCGTCGTAGCCTATGTATCATCTCCTTTTTGCTACTCGCAACGCTCCGTCAAACTTCCTCTAAGAACGACTAGGACGCTCGGGTGTGACCTCCCGCCCAGTCTTTTCTAAGAGGTGATTTTGACTGCGCTAAGAACGCGACCCTTCGGGAATGCAAAAATCCGATGATACATAGGCTACGACGGAGTAAGACACATTATCTACTGCTTATAAGAATTCGCCATGCCCGAGCCGCCGCGCAGCGGGTGGCGGTGGAGCTACATAAAAAAGGTGCCTGATACCTGCGCTACCTGAGCAGCGGTTGAATCTGTTCCCCGGTTGCCGCATGGGAAGCGGATGCCGGTATCAGTGCCATGTCGGCAACAAGGGAATTCGGTTTTCCGGAGCAGTCATCCTGACGAAACGGTACGAAATAGTAATTTCTTGTGTTTAAGAGCTTGCCGAGATTGGAGGCATTGCCGGTAAGTCCGTCATTGGTGGAAACGGCAATGAGTACCGGACGGTTATTGCGCAGGTGTGCCTTTACCGCCATTGTAACAGGGGTGTCGGTAATGCCATAGGCAAGTTTTGCAAGTGTGTTTCCGGTACAGGGAGCAACAATAATCAGGTCCAGGAGTTTTTTGGGTCCAATCGGCTCCGCTGCAGGAATGGTGTCAATGATAGTATTGCCGGTTATGGCTTCCACATCGGTGCGGAAGTCGACGGCTTTATAAAAGCGGCTGTCAATGTGTGCCGTTGAAAAAGAAAAAATCGGGGTGACGATGGCCCCGAGACGAACCAGTTCCTTGAGTGGGTCTAATATTTTTGAAAAGGTACAAAAGGACCCCGTGACGGCAAATCCGATTCGCATTCCTTTTAAATTATCCATGGGTTTACTCCTTCCTTATTTGATATATGATTTCATCAAACATAAGCCTTGCTGCAGATTCCGGAGAAAAACGGGAGGGAAGTGCCCCTGCCGGAATGATGCGCAGGCCGTTGAGCGGCTTGGAAATACATGGGACGCTGGCAAGCTCAAGCAGCATTGCCGGTTCTTTCCCGATAAAAACCGGAAGAGTGTCAAGTACCCCGTAGGGGATTGTGTTTAGGAGAATGGCAGCATCCAGACAGGACAGGCAGGTCAGTTTTTCCGCACGATAGCCATCCAAAACAGCCCGGGAAAGCTCGGATGCATTTCCGGAGTATACTGTAACATCCGCTCCGGCGGCAGCAAACAGGCGTGTGCATTCTTTTCCAAGATATCCGTATCCCAGAATAAATATCTTACTTTCACAAAGGGCGGTTCTGCTTTCCGAGATGACAAGTGCCAGGGCTCCCTCTGCCGTATAAACAGAGTTTTTGACACGAAAGAGATTCCGCTGTCTGATTTTTTCTCCCCCAGCGTTTCGGATCATCTCTGACTCCGTTGCTTTCCCGCCCCAGACAAGACAGTTTTTGTTTATGACATCGGCGTGTGCCGAAAAGCTTTCTCCGGGAAATAAAATCAGAAGATCTGCGGGAGCCTGTAAAACATAGCCTGCCTCCATCAGAAGGCTGGATAGAATACTGTGGCGGCAGTCTTCTCCGTAAATCAGAAAATTCATAAGCGACTCCTCCGGCTTTTTATACCACAGTGTATTCAATGTTTTTTAATTTGTGTGTGCACGAATTGAATTCTTTCGGAATAAAGTAAAAGGAACGAGAATGAACAGGAGCAGGTATGGAACAGTGCTTTTTTTCGGGCAGTAACAGTGGGGAAGGCTTTTTTAATCAGTTTGACGGGGTTATACCGCCGTGGGTTGCTTTGAAGCGTTATTTTATGATAAAAGGCGGCCCGGGAGTGGGAAAAAGTACATTAATGAAGCGTGTCGCACAGAGAGCCGAAGAAAAGGGAGAAGAGGTAGAACGCTTTTATTGTTCGGGAGATCCCGACAGTCTGGATGCGGTACGTCTAGTAGGACGTGAAATTGTATTGGCAGATGCCACAGCACCTCATTGTATGGACCCGAATCTTCCGGGGGCGGTAGAAGAAATTGTCAATCTCGGAGAACAGATTGACCGTACCCGTATTGTGAAATATAGGGATGAAATAGAAGAACTGATAAGTAAAAACAAGAAAAGTTACCGCAAAGCGTACGCCTTTTTAGGGGCGGCAAAGAACCTGGAGGCAGAACGGTACCATGAAATAGCAGCCTGCGTAGACAGGGAGAAAATAATAAAATGCGGAAAGGAACTGTCCGACGTTGCGGAAAATAAGGAAGACAGGAGAGAGCGCCGGCTCTTTTTAGACGCCATAAGCTGCAAGGGACGCATAAGCTTTCTGCCCCGGATGATAAAGGAAAACGAGGTATATTGTGTGACAGGCAGGTATAAGGATGTCATAACAGACCTGCTTTCCAAAAGCATCCCGTCGGACCGGAAGGAAGTGTTTTGCAGTCCGCTCAGACCGCAGTGTGTCAATCATATGCGTTTAAAGGAACGGGCGATTTTACTGACATCGGGAGACAGTGCAGACGGAAGGAAATTTATTTCGGAGGAATTTCTAAAAAAAGTGCCGGATAAGTCTACGGATGTATTCTTTCCGGAGGCACGGCATATGGAGGAGGAAGCAATGAAATGTCTTGCAGAGTGTAAACAAATTCACGATGAACTGGAGGATATTTATAGGGAGTGTGTTGATTTTGAACGAATTACCGGACGAACAGAAGAGTTGATGGAATTCATCGACACTCTTTGAATAATTGCAGTATTAAAAAGGCATACTGATTCAAAAGAAACCGTGAAAGCAGAACGGAGGAGATTATGAAGAAGGTATGTTTTTTTGATACAAAACCGTATGACAGGATTTATTTTGACGCGTTTGCCAAGGAGTACAATTTTGAACTCATCTATTGCGAGTCAAAGCTGAACGAAAAGAATGTTGTGCTTGCATCCGGATGTGACGCGGTAGTTGCTTTTGTAAATGACAGTATAACAGCGCAGGTGTTACAGACGTTGTCATCGTTGGGAATCCATGTTGTAGCCCTGCGTTGTGCAGGATACAATAATGTGGACTTCAAAGAGGCTTACGGAAAGGTGCATATTGTACGTGTGCCGGCGTATTCCCCTTATGCGGTTGCAGAGTTCACGATGGGGATGTTTCTGAGTCTGAACCGCAAGATATATCGTGCCTATAACCGGATCAGGGAGTACAATTTCAGCCTGGTCGGTCTTCTCGGTACGGATTTTTACGGAAAAACCATGGGAGTCATAGGAACCGGCAAAATCGGGCAGGTGTTCATGGATATCTGTCTCGGATTCGGAATGAAGGTTCTTGCATACGATCCGTATCCGAAGGAACGGGCAGGGGTACGTTATGTGACTTTGGAAGAACTGTTCCGGTATTCCGATATGATATCCTTACACTGTCCGCTGACGAAGGAGTCCTATCATATTGTGGATGCGGCTGCTATCCGAAATATGAAGGACGGGGTGATACTGGTAAATACATCCCGTGGCGCCCTGATTGATGCGACTTCCCTGATTGATGGCTTGAAGGACGGAAAAATCGGTGCGGCCGGTCTGGATGTGTATGAGGAGGAGGGAGAGTATTTTTATGAGGACTATTCCGGAGAGGTAATGCCGGATGATGAGCTGGCCCGCATCATATCTATGCCAAATGTGCTTTTAACTTCTCATCAGGCATTTTTGACAAAGGAAGCCTTAAAGAATATTGCGGAGACCACAATGGAAAATCTGCGGCAGTATTTTGACGGGGAGGCACTCCCAAATGAAATCTGCTATCAGTGTGCCAAGGGAGAACGCTGTAAGAAGGAGCATCTGGAACGCTGTTTTTGATTTCTTAAGAATACCGATACATTTTTAGAAAAGCTTGCGTTTGTCTGTGGTTTATACTATAATAAATGTATGTTGTAATGACTGGGAGTCGATATTTTTGGGGAGGCAATGTTAAATATGGGAAAAAAATCTCAGGAGACGAGGGAACTTTACATTTTACTATTACGTACGCAATCACTCCTTTCCAGAGTGATACATATAGCAACAAGAGAGCCGTATACACATGTATCCATAGGGTTTGCAAGCGATTGTACTCAGTTTTACAGTTTTGCCAGAAGGTATACCAGATTACCGCTTCCGGCAGGCTTTGTTCATGAAAGTATCGAAACCGGCATGATGGCAAAATGTAAGGATGCACCGTGTGCGCTTTACCGGATGACGGTGCCGACCAAGTCCTATCATGCCATTCGAAGAAAATTCAAAAAAATGCTTCCTGTCCAGGAGAGATTTCAATATAGCGTGCTTGGAACATTGCTCTGTTTCTTTGGAATTGCCTATAAGCGCAGAAATAAGTATTTTTGTTCCCAGTTTGTTGCGGAAACATTAAACGAGGTGGGAATCATGGAGCTTACGAAGTCTCCGGAGCTGTATCACCCGGTAGATTTTATTGAACTGCCGGAGTTGCAGCTGTGCTATGAAGGTACACTTGGCGGACTGGAAAAGCATCGATTTTGTCTGGTATAAGAAAGGGACCGGGCTGTCGCATTATG
>JAQXOR010000061.1 GCA_029099805.1 Lachnospiraceae bacterium | reverse complement strand
GCTGCAAGCCGTTTCACTTCATCAAGCTCCGGTAAAATTTTCATATAGCTCTCCTCCTTCTATAAATGCCTTGTGTTCTTTCCCGGTTTGCGTGCTGGCACGCGCTCCGCGCTTACCCACGCACTTCGTGACTTTGCCAGCACGCAAAAATAAAAGTCCCTGACAGAGAGATACTCTCTCTGTCAAGGACGAATAATATACTTAGGTACAAGTAAGCTTACTCCGCGGTGCCACCTTGATTTACAGCAATGAAGCTGTACGCTTAGCAGGATACTAACATATCCCCGGCAACTAACGTATGCCTGAACGTCGCAGAATACTGGGTGTAGCTTTTCTACACTTTTGACTGCGCCCTCAGCGGTCCATTTGACAACTTGTTTCTTACCTGATTCTCAGCACTACAGGCTCTCTGTAAAGGCATCATTGCCGTTACCTCCGCTTCAACGGTTTAAAGCATTCAATTGATTGAGTAAATTATATAACCGAGCTGTTCATTTGTCAAGCGGAAAAATCAAAACTCTTTACCGATTCAGATTTCTTGCAATCATCTTCACGACTTCTTCCATTACAATCGGTTTTGACAGATGTCCGTTCATACCGACATCCAGAGATTCCTGAACATCCTCGGCAAAGGCATTGGCTGTCAGGGCGATAATAGGAATCGTATGTGCTTCCGGATGTCCCTGAAGACTGCGAATCACACGGGTTGCCTCATATCCGTTCATCTCCGGCATCATGATATCCATTAGAATAACATCAAAGGTATTAGGCACACTATTACAGAAGAGCTTCACAGCTTCTTTCCCGTCACTTACTCTGGTCACCGTCATCCCAAGCTCTTCCAGCTGCACCATGGCGATTTCTGCGTTCAAATCATTATCCTCGGCTAATAATACCCTGATTCCCTTCATGTTTACACCGGCAATCGTCGTATCCTGCGTTTGAACATTGCTCTCGTCCGTGAGCTCCACCGGAAATTCCACAACAAAAGCAGAACCTTCTCCTTTTTTGCTTTTAACAGAGATTGTTCCGTTCATCAGCTCAACATAGCGTTTGGTAATCGCCATGCCAAGACCGGTCCCCTTATATTGAGTTCTCGCACTGGATTCCTCCTGGGAAAATTCCTCAAAAATATGCTTTACAAATTCCTCGCTCATGCCGACACCGGTATCTGTTACACAATAGCGTACCACACGATGCTTTTCATCCTCACCGGGATGATAGGTAATCTCAAAGGTTATCTTACCGCCGTCATCGGTAAATTTCACCGCATTTGCCAAGATGTTTACCAGAACCTCTCTGATTCTGACCGCATCCGCAAGAACATAAGGATTCTCTGGGTTCTCCCTTTTTATATCAAAAGTAATCATCCGGTTCGATAGAAACCCATACATAATATCGATTACTGCATCCGCAACTGCGTTAATATCCACAGGGACAGGGTTAAGCCTGGTTTTTCCGCTTTCAATCCTGCTGATGTCCAAAACATCATTGATGAGCGTAAGCAGATGCTCCGAGCTGTCGCAGATTTTTTTCAGACAATCTCTTACCTCCGGCCTTGCCTCCTGCTTCATGGCAATATTGGTAAAACCGATAATGGCATTCATCGGTGTCCGGATGTCGTGAGACATATTATTCAGGAAGGTAGTCTTTGCACGGTTTGCATTCTCTGCCGTCTTAACCGCCTCCGCAAGCTTTTTATTATTTTTCCTCTCCTTGGTACGGTCTGACAAATCCAGTATGTACTTTTTTTCTCCCTGAATATCGCTGCAAAATACAGCAACACGGAACCAGCGCTTTTCCCCGGTTTTCTGATGAATATATTCTCTGTCCCACTCATGCTGCTCTCCGGGAGAAATCTCCGAAAACTGTTCTAATAAATGGATGGGTTCGTCCGTTCTGATAAGACGCTCCAACACATAAATATCCTTGAGGACCTGCTGTTCCGAAATACCGACAAGCTTCCCTATATTCGGGCTCACATATTCCACTCGAAGCTTTTTTGCATCTACCATCAGGAACACATCATCCACATTGACCGATAGCTTAGAGAAGAGTTCATCGCGTGCAAGAAGCTCTTTGTCCTTTCGTTTCAGCTTCATCCTGTTTTGCTGAATTACAAACACAAGCACAAACATACCAAGCATAATGGAAATTCCTGCTACCAATAATATTGTCGTAGTCTGTAACGCATTCATGCTGGAGTTAACCACACCGGTAGGTACAATTCCTAATACCATCCAGTTCTGAAACCCGGCAGGCTCATAAACCAGATAGTAGGAAGTATTGTCTAAATTAATAACCAACGTACCGGAGTTTCCTTCCAAAAAATCCTGCTGCAACCGGGTGAGCTCCGCTTGCGTCAAACCACCGGATTTCTCAAGCGCAGCAAAAAAATTATGGATTTTCCCCATGTTTTCACTCGCATTGTCCACCACGACACGACCATCCGGCAGAACCGCATAGGTGCTCGAATGGCCGTTAAAGGCCGAAATTTTCAAAGCCTCCACAAGGTCTGTGTTATTGAAGCTGATGGCAATCGCCTCGTAGTGAAAACCGCGGTAGCTTCCCGGTGCCGCAGGCACCGCAAACACCATAATCTCCGGACGGTCCGGAACCACAGAGTTCACAACAACGGATTGTTTCTCCAGAATCAAAGTGAAAAGCTTCTCCCGCAAATCCAGATATCCTCTTTCTCCTTCCAAGGAAAGATACTTTCCGTCGCGTGAAATAAAATAAAAGTTAGTAAAATGGGTTTCCTCTCTGGCCCGGTTCACGAAGTCGGCAATTGCCTCCTCGCTTTCTGCGGTCCCGAGATAAGGCGTCCACAGCCGCATCCGGCTCCAGTTGACGGAGACCAGATTATACAGCGTCTGATTCGCCTGATGATAGATTTCCTTTAGGTGGGCAGTGCTTTCCGAATAAATAATCCCGGAAATAAACCGGAAATACAAAATCCCCATAACACCGATCCCCACAACAATTGCAATCGTCAACGCCATAGAGATCAATCGTTTTTTCACGGCACAGCCCTCCTTCCTTAAATCCGGTACAGGATACGCCCGAATCAGCGCATCCTTCATTCTTTACTCTCTAAAATCGTTACATATTCCGTAGGCTCCAGGAACTGTTTCGTTTTTGTCAATGCCTCCTGCATGCATTCCTGACTGGAGAAATCACTCATCAGGTACACTTCACGTTTCGACTTCAGGTCCTCCGGCATCGGGCAATTGCAATAGGTCGAATGCTCGATGAAATTATCCGTTCCCACCAGCAGCACCGTATATACAGCATCATCCTCCAGTGGCCGACCGCTCACCGTGATATCTCCCAACCGGAATTTTCCCCGTTCCGTCTCGGTGACGGTATATTCCATACCGCTGGTGACAGGCATCAGATTTCTATGTTGAATCGGATTTGAGCCGTCCTCCTTCACATTTACGAGCCAATCCATAATCCGCCGAACCTCTTGTCCGGTGTACTCGCCCCGGTAAATAGCGTTACTGGCAGTCAATACCCACTTCGCCTGCTGCAAGGTGTAGGTCCCTGCATAGATGGAGGTGCTGACCACAGGCGTATAGCCAACAGCAATCTGGTCGTCAAAGGCCGCCCTCAGAGTGTTCATCATAGAAGAAGCTGCGGCACTGCCATGCACCCCGAACTCGTTGGAATAGGCAGTCTCCTGAGTAAACATAATTTCCTCCGCCTCCGGGTCCACATAGTTGGTAATTTGGGTGTTGAAGGCCTCATAGGCGCTCCTGGCATCATACTCGCCCGTCATCATCTTGTGCCCCACATCCTGGGAGATGGCAAACACCTCAGTGGAGGCCAGACGCATATACAGGTGGTTGCTGTCGATGTAGTCCTGCGAATACTGAAGCGCAGGGGTAGAAGAGATATTCACTTCCTTATTGTAAGACAGCACCGAGGTACCGGTAGCTACAGCCTTCTGCCCCTCCTCACTGAAAATTGCCAACAGAATTTCCAGCACGGCAGCCTTCTTGGCTTCGTCCTCTTCTACCTTTTTGGAAACTGCGAGCTGGCACATTGGATAGGTCAGGAGCCAGTTGTCCTCAGAGGTCTCGCCGAAATAGGGCAGAATTACGCTGTTTATACCGTATTCCGTAGTAACATCATCCGCCAAAGCCGCCGTATTTCGGACCATGGCAATTTGTCCGTTGAGGTACGGTTCTGAGATTCCGGTAAACTGCAGTTCCTCATCGCCCGGCCGGAAGCGCACATCCTTTAAGAATTGCTCATACTTTTCAAACACACGGGGCCACACCACATCATCCAGACCCACCTGATTTTCTGCAGTCTCGCTTTCATAGTCCATACGCCATTTGGTTCCCTCAAGGCTCATCAGCTCTGGGATAGCGCAGCCCTGCATGGTTTCAAGGCAGGAATAGTCGTAATACCAGTCGGTCTGGAAGCCCCTGATGCCCAGCTCCTCAAAAGCATCAATGGCTGCCACAAACTCGGAATAATTCGTAGGAAGGGAGATGTTATACCGGTCAAATAAATCCTTATTTGCCATAATACAGTCTACTTCGGCACACATCGGCAGCCAGCGGATAGCACCGCCTGTTTCCCGGTTCATCTCCAGATAACTGCTATAGAAAGTACCTG
>JAQXOR010000060.1 GCA_029099805.1 Lachnospiraceae bacterium | reverse complement strand
CCGACCGCAACACCGGAACCGACCGCAACACCGGAGCCGACTGCAACACCGAAGCCGACCGCAACACCAGAACCGACTGCAACACCGAAGCCGACTGCAACGCCGAAGCCGATCGCAACACCGGAACCGAAGGTGAAAATTAGTGAGATAGCAAAATTCGAAGACGGTAAAAGCTATGTATGGAGTAACGGTGGAGTTATCGTTACCAAAAAGGACGGTTTTTTCGGAGCAGTGAATATGGATGGAGAAGAAATTGTGGAGCATACATATTCGTCATGGTATTTGGAACCGAATGCAGACGGACAGTTTGCATTGGGAGATAAAGACGCTGTGTACTGCTTTGATGCAGATGGTAATGTGATTTGTACAATCGAGGAAGATATAAATCGAATTTATATCAGTGAAGGTTATGTTACATACATTTATAAGGTGAAAAATGAAGGGGCAAACGCGGAATATAGACCATATCTTACTAAATTGGGTACCTTTGATATAAAGAAAGGAAAAGCTCTTGAGATTAAGCAGGAGACCCCAAATGTGGAAATGGTAACGCCTGTAATAAACGGAAAATTTTATGTTTCTTGGGCATATTATGATGCTACAGAAATACGTGAAATTGATGTAAAGACGCTTGAGCAGAAAGCGGTTCAAGATGATTGGTGGTGTAAAATTTTTAATCCGTGCGGAGAGTACGGCGCAATTATGGCAAATTGCTTCGGAAATCACTGGATTGGACTTCTTAGCACAGATGGTACAGAAGAATACAGAGCGGATATTTTGGAAATGATTGCAATGTATGGAATCTCGTCAAATAACGGATGCAACTATGATGTGCTTGATTATTGGCATGAAGGAATTAAATATTATAATCGTGGAATGCAGGTTGTAATCTATCTTAAATCGAATGATGACGGAAGTGAACATTGCTTTTTGATGGATTTTTCAAAGGCTAAGATAGAAGATAGAAAGATAGAGAATAATTATGGATTTGAGGTAATAGAGCCGGTAGTTACTAATTTAGAAGATGTAGTAGTTGCTTATTATGATGATATTTATTTATCAGAATCCGGTAATTATCTTGCTTCTAAGGATGGTGATTGGTTCTACATCAATTCGAAGGGTAAAGTAATTGCCGACTTTGCGGATTGTTCTGACTTTGTCGGAGACTATGCCCTTGCGGTTGAAGATGACGGAATGGCATATGTGGTAGACACAAAGTTTAATAAAGTTTCAAACGGATATCCGGCAGATGGTGTATATGCAAGCGGTAACGCATTAGCGGTTGAAAAGGA
Organism: Lachnospiraceae bacterium; assembly: GCA_029099805.1. Lineage (GTDB taxonomy): Bacteria > Bacillota > Clostridia > Lachnospirales > Lachnospiraceae > SIG307. Next base: position 7,864 of record JAQXOR010000060.1, on the reverse strand, counting down.
CGGCAAGGTTTCGTATCTCTGTGTTGAAAGTGCAAAGTAGGGTTGACTAGAAAAAATGTCAAGAAAAGAAATGGAGCTGAGATTACTCGGCTCCATTTTCTATATCTGTTTTTAGTGTAATCAATCATATTATACTTCTAATAAGTATTTTTCTAACAAACGAATAAAAGTGTTTCCGATTTTTGTTTTTTGAATATCTATTAATCCTTGGGTAGTGAATGTTTCATAACTGTATTCTACAATGTATTCAATGAATAAAGGATAACTGTTTGGATTTTTGCTTGAAAGTCCAAGTTCATTAAATTTTTTGCTGATAATACGTTTTTTTATGTTAATACGTTCATCTGATTTGCGTGGTGAAAATGTTATTTTTTCTGAGGGCAATGCAGAAAGAATAAATCGTTTATAGTTTTCTTTACTATATTCATTTATTGTGGTGATTGCCTGATGTTTTTGAAATGCATCAGCAACGCATGTTTTTAGTGGTTCATATATATCATCAAAATTTGGGGTTGTCAAGAAATTTTTCCATGCGAGTAAAGTAGTAGAATTAATTATTGCGGAACTTTCAGGTTGTGAAGAGCTTTTAAAGACATAACGGAGAGGAAACATATGATTACAATATTTAACAGAAAAGCGTGCATCCCCGGTATCAGCCGGGAGTCGTGCACGTACCGGAACCTATGGTCAGAATCATGATGTCATGATGGAATATAGCTCCTATGTGAAAAGTCGGAGTATGAGAGGGCGTTGGAGTTAATTCATAAGTAAGAGAGAAGGAGAATCTTTGATATCAATTTAATAATCAAACATTTTCTATTCTTTTTGACTTCTTCCCCTTTACAAAACACTAAAACAGACGATATAATAGATAAGGAGATAGATTATTCTATTGTGAAATCAATGAATATAGCAATAGTCAAGGAGGGCGATGCATATGTCATTTTTTAATTATTCCAGTACATTGTTCAGCGGGATGTCCACCGGAGCGACTTCCTTTACGGGAATGCTTGGGGAGTATAACCAGATTAAAAGCGGTACATACGGAAGGCTGTTAAAGGCGTATTATAAGAAGTACAATGCGGACGGTACCGCAAAGTCTTCTGCTACAGACAAAAATAAGACGACAAATAAAGTCAAGACCAGCTCCGATACGGTTGATACGGTAAAGGAACTGGATGCGGTGAAGAATTCCGCTACAACGCTGCAGACGGCAGCGATGAAGTTGGCAGCGGTTAAGGAAGGTTCCTCCTCTTTGTATGCGAAAAAGACGATGGTGGATAAAAAGGAAGACGGAACCACCTCTACCCGTACGGATTATGATTACGATACTCTGGTTAAGTCGGTACAGTCGTTTGTTTCGGCATACAATGATACCTTAAAATCGGTAGGTACAATCGAGGCTTCTTCCGTACAGCAGAAGACCCAGTGGCTGACTCAGGTGACAGGTCAGTACAAGGATGAGTTTTCCGCAGTAGGGATTACCGTAGACAAGGACGGCAGAATGACTCTGGACGAGAAGGCGTTTCGTGAAAAGGATATGACGGAGCTTCAGGATTTCTTTGAAGGGACCGATTCTGCGCTTGGAAAGCTTGCCAGACAGGCATCGAATCTTGCGGGAGCGGCAGAGCTTCAGTCCACCAGAGCCGCATCGGCTTATACAGCAGGCGGAAGCAGTTATAAGCCGGATTCTATGAATTCCGGTACATTGTTTGATTCTTTGTTTTAAAATGCTCCAAGGGATTGGATGCAGCTTGTATCATGTATATTCAAAGGCTGTTGCACGGAAGCTGCGCAACAGCCTTTTCTGCTCTATGGGAAATGGTGCAATATCCTGCAAAGATGCAAAGGATGTACTATTAATACTGAGAAGGATGTGTACTTACACACTTAAAAATTTAGTGGAAAGGATTGGAAGTAGGGTATGTTAAAAATCGGTTCACATGTAGGAATGAGTGGGAAGGAGATGTTTCTCGGCTCGGTGAAGGAAGCGCTTTCTTATCGTGCAAATACATTTATGTTATATACCGGGGCACCCCAGAATACACGACGTAAGAAAATTGAGGAGCTGAACATTCCGGCCGGCTGGGAGCTGATGAAGGAAAACGGTCTGTCAGAGTTTATTGTACATGCTCCGTATATCATTAATCTTGCCAATACTGTAAAACCTGAGACCTATGAGCTTGCGGTAGAGTTCCTGCGGGAGGAAATCAAACGGACTTCTGCTATGGGCAGTAAGGTGCTCGTACTTCATCCGGGCTCTCACGTGGATGCAGGCGTGGATGCGGGAATTGCGCAGATAGTGAAGGGGCTGAATGAGGTGCTGACACAGGATACGGAGGTATATGTGGCACTGGAAACGATGGCAGGCAAAGGAAGCGAGATTGGCAGGAGCTTTGAGGAGCTGGCGCGGATTTATGACGGAGTTGTGTATAACGATAAGCTTCGTGTATGCTTTGATACCTGCCATGTACATGATGCGGGATATGATATTGTTAATGATTTTGACGGCGTGATAGAGCAGTTTGACCGGGTGCTTGGAAAAGAGCAGATTGCGGCCTTTCATATCAATGACAGTAAAAATGTACGGGGAGCAGCAAAGGACCGTCATGAGAATATCGGCTTTGGAGAAATCGGGTTTGCGGCACTCAATAAGATTGTACATTATCCGGAATTTCCCGAAATACCAAAGATTCTGGAAACACCGTATATAACACTTACACCGGACAGCAAGGAGCGTGCGATTGCTCCGTATAAGGAAGAAATCGCGATGCTTCGGGCAGAAACCTTTGAGCCGCGGCTGTATGAAATACTAAGAGAAGGGTAAAAATCAGAATATTATTGACGTTTTTTTTTGAATATGGTACTATAGAGGGGTAATAAAAATACGAAGGAGGGCTATAGAGTATGGAAAACAATGGTAAGGGATTATCTATCGCAGGTCTTGTTTTAGGTATTGTTGCAATTTTACTTTCATTCTTTTCTTTTGTGAATATTGTAGGTTTAATTTGCGCAATTATCGGTCTGATCTGTGCATCTAAGGGAAGCAAGGCTGCAAAGGCAGCAGGGGTACCGACCGGTCTTGCAACCGCAGGTCTTGTTCTTTCTATTGTTGGTCTTGTATTTGCCGGCATTGGCGTATTAGCTTGCACAGTTTGTGTAGGTTGCTTAGGCTGCATAGGATCAAGTGCTGCAGGTAGCTTAGATGAAATATCTTCTTTGTTCTAAGCCGAGAAGATAGGTACATGAGTTTACAGACTGATTTGGTAGGTAAACACGTTCCGTAATACGGCGTTTCTGCTCGCTACTGTTGAGCGGACGCCGTGTTATGGTTTTTTTATTTTCCGGAGGTTGATTTATGTTTCCATATTTTCAGGTGTTTGGCAAAACAATCGGTAGCTATGCGTTATGTGCGATTGCAGGTCTTTTGATTTGCGGGGTAGTTGCTTCGATGTTAGCCAGACGGTATCAGCTGGCATATGAGGATATTATTCTTTTAATGGTTGTCATCGGAGTATCCTTACTGATTGGCGGCCATATCTTGTTTGGGATTACCAATCTTGATAAGGTGGTTGTCCTGCTAAAAGAAGCATCCTCACATAGTATAAAAGAGATTATCGCATATCTCGCACAGTATTTCGGCGGAATGGTATATTACGGTGGATTTATTGGAGCATGTGTGGGATTGTTTCTATATACAAAATTTAATAAAACAGTGGAGAGAGAAGTAGCGTTTGACCTTTTTGCGGTCAGCATTCCGCTGTTTCACGTGTTTGGACGTATCGGCTGCTTTTTAAGCGGCTGCTGTTACGGGATGGAGAGTAGATTTGGGTTTGTGGTTCATGGGAATCCTCTGGTGCCGGAGCTGAATGATGTGAGGAGGTTGCCGGTACCGTTAATTGAAGCTGCATGTAATCTGGTGATTTTTTTTGTGTTGCTCCGGTTGTTTCTAAAAGAGAAGGAGAAGGGAAAGATGATTTGGTATTATATGTTAATTTATCCGGTGGTACGTTTTGTCCTGGAATTTTTCCGCGGAGATGCGATTCGGGGCTTCCTGTTTGGGTTGTCTACTTCCCAGTGGATTAGTATCGGCTTGTTTGCCGTGGCAGTATGGAAGCTGTTTTTTGCAAAATCCGGACGGAAGAAAAATGCAGTATGTGCCGGAATGGTGCTTCTTGCGCTGGTGATAGCAGGAACAACACCGAGGACGGTATATGCTATGGAGACGGAAGTACAAACGGGAGAAACACCGGAGGATACGGATGCTGCCCCGGAGAAGTCAGATGTGGACGTGCTTGTTACGGAGGATGGGACAGCCGCAGATACGGAACCTGTGACGGATGCTGCCGGCAGGGAAGTCCGCGGCTTTAATTCACAGGAAAAGTTTATTATTTTTGTTTGCTGCTTATTTAGTGTCTCCTTATGCCTTGTTATAGCCCTTTGGGGAAATCCGAATGACCGTTTAAAGGATAAGTATAAGAGGGCAAGAAAGCAGCAGCAGCTTGCGGAAAAAAGAAGGAAGGAAAAAGAAGCTCGGGAAGCAAAGCGTGCTGCGGAAGAGGCCAAGTATGAAGCGGAGTTGGCAGAATACGAGGCTGCACAAAAAGCTTACGAAGAAGCAAAAGCCGCTAAAAAGGCTGCAAAGGAAGCAAAAAAGGCTGAGAAAGCAAATCGGAAGAGTATGTAATAGAAAAGAGTGGGGCTCGCGCATTTCATTCCTGCACGAGCCCCGCTCTCTTATAGATATTGGATTTATTTCTCCAGACTGTTCATCTTCATTGCGCGAACCTTTAAGGAAAGTCCGAACAGATTGATGAAGCCCTCTGCATCATGGTGGTCATATAAATCACCGGTGGTGAAGGAAGCAATGCTCTCATTGTACAAGGAGTACGGAGAGGTAGTTCCCTGCTTAATGATATTGCCCTTGTAGAGCTTTAACTTAACTTCACCGGTTACATACTTCTGGGTGGACTCAATGAATGCCTGCAGAGCCTCGCGAAGCGGTGTGAACCATTTTCCCTCGTATACAACGTCTGCGAACTTATCGGCAACACCCTTCTTGTATGCTAAGGTATCGCGGTCGAGGATTAACTCTTCCAGCTGTTCGTGAGCTGCCATAAGAATGGTTCCGCCCGGGGTCTCGTAAACACCGCGGGACTTCATACCTACAACACGGTTTTCCACAATATCAACGATACCGACACCATGCTTGCCGCCGAGCTTGTTTAACTCACGGATGATATCGGAAGCCTTCATCTTTTTGCCGTTTAATGCAACCGGAGCGCCTGCTTCGAAGGAAAGGGAGATGGTCTCGCCTTCATCCGGAGCCTTCTCCGGGGATACACCGAGAACTAAGAGATGGTCATAGTTCGGAGCATTAGCCGGATCCTCTAACTCGAGACCTTCATGGCTGATGTGCCAGAGGTTACGGTCACGGCTGTAGCTGTGGCTTGCATCAAACGGAAGCTCAATGCCGTGCTGACGGCAGTATTCGATTTCTTCTTCACGGGAGGACATCTTCCAGGTGTCATTGCATCTCCACGGAGCAATAATCTTTAACTCCGGAGCAAGCGCCTTAATACCGAGCTCAAAACGAACCTGGTCATTTCCCTTGCCGGTAGCACCGTGACAAATAGCAACAGCGCCTTCCTTCTTTGCAATCTCTACTAACTTCTTTGCAATTACCGGACGTGCCATGGAAGTACCGAGTAAGTATTTGTTTTCATATACGGCACCGGCCTTTACGCACGGAATGGCATATTCATCTACAAATTCATCTACAACGTCAAGAATGTAAAGCTTCTCTGCACCAGAGTACTTCGCACGCTCCTCCAGACCGTCAAGCTCGTTTCCCTGTCCTACATCGATACAGCAGCAGACAACGTCGTAATCGTAGTTTTCCTTTAACCACGGAATGATAGCAGTCGTATCCAGACCGCCGGAGTAAGCTAAAATAACTTTCTCTTTCATAATATCCTCCTTAATATGTAAATCATAGTATAATTGATGGATATCACGGATTGCTTTGCCGCATGGCACCTTCTACAATCCTGATATCACACATGATACACGCGCCCGGCAAATAAGTCAAGAGGAAATTGAAAAAAGTTTTATAAATATACAATGAATATACAAGGAAATACAGAATGGTAACAGTTCAGCCTTTTAGTGTGTAATCGTTGTGGCGACGGAATGTCTATTTCATGAGAAAAAAACTTGTATTTATTTGGAATGTGACTTATAATGTATAGGATGTTGAGTACGGGAACGAATGAAAGGAGTTCTGCATGAAATACAGAATTATACTGGCATCGGGCTCACCGAGAAGAAGAGAGATTTTAACACAGATTGGTGCGGAATATGAGGTGGTTGTCAGTGACTGTGATGAGACAACCTCCTGTACAGAGCCGTCAGAGCTTGTGAAAGAGCTTTCTAATAAGAAAGCGGCTGCGGTGGCAGAGAGTGTACAGGGACCGGCTGTTATTATCGGAGCAGATACGGTGGTCGCTTATGACAAGGTCATTCTCGGAAAGCCGAAAGACAGGGCGGATGCAAAAAGAATGCTTACGCTCCTTTCGGGACAGATTCATCAGGTCTATACCGGGGTTTCCCTTATGATAAAGGAAGAAAACGGCGAAGAACGTATCATTATTTTTGATGAGTGCTCGGAGGTGGAAGTAGAAACACTGACAGACCGCCAGACGGAAGAGTACCTGAATACGGAGGAAGGAACCGATAAAGCAGGTTCGTATGCGGTGCAGGGGATTTTTGCCGCTCATATCAAAGGAATCAAAGGGGACTATTATAATATAGTAGGACTTCCTGTGGCAGGAATCTATCGGCGTCTCTATGAAATAGGGATTGATTTGAGAACCGGAGAAAAAATATAAATCCGGGTATTGCAAAATATGCATGAGTGATGTATAATTATGAAATCAAACTCGGAACGGGATTACCGGATTCGATTGCAGAGGTCACTTGTGATAACGAGCAGGAGATTATGAACGAAAGGAAGCACAGGCGGTCTGCCGTAAGCTTGGGGTGAGAAAGAATGGAGCACAGGAAAAAGGAAATCGATATCATGATTCGTGTGATGACGCCGGAGGATTATGATAAGGTATATCATTTGTGGTGCGGAATTAAGGGCTTCGGTATCCGTAGCATGGATGATTCCAAAGAAGGCGTAGAAAAATTTTTAAAGCGGAATCCTACTACAAGCGTTGTGGCGTTGGATGGTGAGAACATTATCGGTGCGATTTTATGCGGTCATGATGGCAGACGCGGATGTTTTTATCATGTCTGTGTCGAGGAAAGCTACAGAAAGCACGGAATCGGAAAAAAGATGGCGGTAGTTGCCATGCAGGCACTGCGGGAAGAGGGAATTAATAAGGTTTCCCTGATTGCATTTAAGAGTAACCGTGTGGGCAACCGTTTCTGGCGCAAGGTCGGCTGGACATTCCGTGATGATTTAAATTATTATGATTTTACATTAAATGAAGAAAATATTACAAGGTTTATCGAGTAGGAAAGGATGATGGTATGAAGATAATCGATGGTGGCGTAACAAGCGCAAAGGGATTTGCCGCAGCATATACGGCAGCAGGAATCAAGTACAAGACAGGACGCAATGATATGGCAATGCTTTACAGCAGTCTGCCGTGCCGCAGTGCAGCTACTTTTACAACGAATGTAGTGAAGGCGGCTCCGGTAAAATGGGATAAAAAGGTAGTAACCGGTGGCGGTAATGTGCATGCTGTAGTGATAAATGCGGGAATCGCCAATGCGTGTACCGGAGAGGAAGGCATGCGTTACTGCAGGGAGACCGGTGAGGCAGTAGAGAAATTATTAAATATTTCTGCGGACA
>JAQXOR010000059.1 GCA_029099805.1 Lachnospiraceae bacterium | reverse complement strand
GAAAATAGCCTGCCGGAGATGTAAACAATTTTACTGCTGCATTTGCAATTTTAGCTCCGTTTGCGAGCACCAGAATAAGTGCTACTGCCGCCACTGCAAGTCCGATTAACAATTTTCCCGGCTTCTTACCCGGTGTCATGTTCTGTGCTGCCTGATGTTCTTCAGCTATCGGCACGTTTTCTGCAGTAACATTTTCCGTCTGAACATCCTCTGCAGACAGTGCAGGTGTGTTTGTATCCTCTTCCACTGTTTCAGCCTCTTCCGTGTTTTCCGTCATTTCAACTGTCTCAACCGCCTCAACTGTCTCCGCAGTTTCTGCTGTCTCTACGTCTACAGCTTCTTCTACAGACTTATTTTCTGTTTCATCGTTCATTTTGTTTCCCCTCTCTTTACTATGGTAACGTGCTAACACTCTTAATATTACTATTCCAGCTATACTTTGTCAAGCAGTTTCAATCGTTTTCATGTGCAGCCTTGTACAGTTCATCAACATTTTCCGCAAACTGCCCGGCTCCACATTCTTCCAATACATTCTTTTCCCGGAAGCCCCATGTCACACTGATGCATGGTACTCCTACATTTCTCGCTGTTTCTACATCCACCTCGGAGTCTCCCACATAAAGCGCGTCCTCTTTTTCCACGCCGAGCCGGCGCAGCACATGCTCCACCATATCAGGCGCAGGCTTTCTTGCTATTCCTTCCGTCTCTCCCAGAGCCGCATCATAAGCCCCAGGAAAATACTGCTTCATCAGCTCCTGTACCGCAAAATCCGCCTTATTCGATACCACTGCTACCTGAAAGCCTTCCTCACGAAGCGTTTTTAACAACTCCGGTATTCCTTCATATGGTGCCGTAGTATCACTGCAATGAAGCTTATATTCCTCTTTAAACCGGGCAAATACCTGTTCTTCGACTTCCGGGGCAGTGCCTGCCGGTACCGAACGGGAAATCAGCTTTCTTATCCCGTTTCCCACTGCCATGCGGACTTCTTCCAAACTCCGCTCCGGCAGCTTATATGCCCGCAGTGCCAGATTTACCGCTGTTCGTAAATCTCCTAATGTATTAAGTAATGTTCCGTCCAAATCAAAAACGACCGCTTTTTTCTTTTTGCTATTTTCCATCCTGCTGTGCCTTCCCTTCGTTTACATAACTGTTTAGCAACTCGTATGCCTTTAACATTTCCTCACTGTCCTTCGTACTGAACCCAATCCACTTTCCGTTCTGCCGTTTCACCAGAATAAAATAGTCCGCGTCCTTATCCAGCATTGCCCTTCCGTTTCCGTAGTCCTTAAAGCGGTAATCTCCGAGAGCGAACCGCTCCGTTCCGGTTCCCCATACTCTGGAGGCTTCCGGACACTCTGGCAGAAGCAGTACCTCCGATATATCCTCAAAAGAAACATTCTCTTTATAATATATGCATCCTCTAAGCTCTATGCCTTCCGCCTTAACTTCCATTGTTATCCTGCCAAAATCAAACGGCACAAGTGCAGCCGCAAGACCGATACAGGCCATCAGTGTTATGAGTAGAATCCATTTTGTGGCAGGACCCCATTTCGTCGCCATATTGGTTGTAATCCCCAAAGTACGGCTCTCCACAAAACTGTTGGTATCGTTAGGATTGTAATAGTACCCGTTTCTCCAGTAAACATCCTCATCCTCCGCAAAAGACAGATTTGCAGCAGCCGCGAGTTCCTTCTTTGCCTGCTTTACCCTGCCCGCTACGCGGAAAAACACAAAAAGTACCGCCAACAAAACAAACACCATACTCCCGATAAACATTCCCCAGAAGCCTGCTACATTTTCCACCCCGGCTGCAGTATCGTTCATATAAGAATACAGCAAGACCGTTATAATAAACTGCGACCCGCAAAGCAGGACAGCCTCCCACACCACGCATCCGGTCCATGCCCGTTTGGAAGCACGGTTCAGGGCATAATTTATCTCGGAATCCTCGCTGTATACCTTAAGTTTCCCATGTGCCATACGCTGATACATATAGCAGAAGAAAAGAAACGCACCTACATTGAATACCAGCGAAACCAGCAGAATCTTATACTCCGTGGCATACTGAAACCACCACAGAAACGAACCGATACAAATCCATAAAGGAACCATAAGCCAGATTTCAGACACCGGCATCGTCTTTTTCATACGGCTGACGACCGTATCTATCTCCATGCCGCTCTGCTTCGGCGGATTGCCCCAGCCCTTTTTTATTTTCAGCTCATACATACGGTTGGCATACTTTTTAATTACTTTATAGTCAGCCACAATTAATACCGTACACCATACAATCAGATACATAAGCTGACTTGACTCTACTCCTGCAGGAAGCAATAAAATCAGAAAGAAGCCTCCGATTGCCGCAAACAAGCCTGCCATCCATGCCCAAAACTCTTTTTTGAATCTCCGTACCAGCTCCTTTACCTCCGCATCCTCTCTCTGCTCTCCGGGAATGGTCATAAAAAGCAAATATTCCGATTTCTTACCGACAATAAATCGATACTCAAAAAGCATACAAAGCTGCACAAACCAAGCCGTTCCCGCATAACAAAAAGCAAGCAATAAGTCCATGTTCTTCACCTCCTAAACCATTTCTGCATTCGGTATGCACATACTTCTATACACCTTTTCGCACAGCTCCATAAACTCACTCTTTTCCACCCCGCGTACCGTCGCTTCCGCAATTAAAAGAAGGAGTTCCTCTTCTGCCTTTTCCCGAAACACTCCGAACTTATCCTTTCGCGGATTGATTCTGGCACCGTGTCTGCGGTCGATTTCAATAAAGCCTTCGTTTTTTAAAATCGCATACGCCTTGTTTACCGTCATTGAGTTTACCCCAAGGTCCTCCGCCATCTGTCGTACCGTCGGAAGTCCTTCTCCGGGCTGCAATTCCCCTTTCCCTATGCCGACTACGATTGCATTTCGCAGCTGTACATAAATCGGCACTTCACTTGCCATATCCAGTCGAATAATCATGCTTTTTCCTCCAGTCTTCCGGCTCCGGAATCATTGTTACGTTCAAAAACAATCATCACCTCAATTTCAAACATTTTAAGTATTCTTTGTATTACTTATAATAATACAAATAGTGCACTCTGTCAACCACCTTTTCATTCGACATGCTTCCTGCCTTCTGCTCGGCTCCCGAACCCGGAAGCTTCTTCACTATCCGCTATTTCAGTAAACGCATTACACGCAGGATAATTCCATGCGGTATAATTTTTGTCATAAGACGAAAGCCCTTCATTCCAAGTCCCGGCGTTACAATAACCTGTTTACGCATTGATGCCCCGATTGCCTGCGCCACTACCTTTTCCGGCTGCATCATAAAGAGCTTTTTAAATCTATAGGATGCTCCGTACTGTTCTGCCTTATCAAAAAACTCTGTCTCTACCGGTCCCGGACAAACCGCCGTTACATAGATTCCCTGCGGTCGCAGCTCCTCTGCCAAGGCTCTGGAAAAGCTTAGCACATAGGACTTTGTTGCCGCATATACCGCGAACTTCGGCTGCGGAAGATAGGCTGCACTGCTTGCCATCTGAAGAATCCGTGCGTTCCGGTTCATAAACGGAAGACACGTCATGATAACGGCCATCATTGCCCGGCAATTCACATCAAGCATACCAAGTAATTCCTCTCTCGACCGGTCTTTTACACCCCCAACAATACCGTATCCTGCATTATTCACGAGAATTTTTATATCAGCCTTAGCCGCTTTCAAATTCTGCTCTAAGCTTTCATAGAATGACTCATTTCTAACATCCTCTGCATAAATTCTTACCGGATGCTTCAGTTCCGCAGCAAGCGCTTCCATACGTTCCCTTCGTCTTGCAACCAGCCAGAATTCCTCCACATCGGACAATTCTTTATCTAATTGTCTTGTAAACTCCGCTCCCATGCCGGAAGATGCACCTGTGATAATTACAACTTTCATAACATACCTCCTTCAAAAAGAAAGGGCTGCGCATATCCCTCCTGCGACAGCCCCCGCTATCTTATACAAAAAGCTTTCTCAAAAACTGATTCGCACAGTGTCTCCAGAAGGTCCAGTCATGATAGCCGTAGTCCTCATATACCTCAATCGGAACGCCGGCATCCAGTACCTGCTTTTCGCTTGCTCTCGTAGATTCAAAAGAAACCTCCTGTGTCCCGCAGGCAACAAACAAAAGCCTGAAACGTTTTGCAAACTCCACCGGATTCAGCAGAACACCGCTGTAATCGTCCTCTTCGTTTTGAATCACAAGACCGCCGGAAAAGATGCCTGCCCAAGCAAATAGCTCCGGATGTGCAAATACAATTTTCTGTGTCTGCATTCCTCCCATAGAAAGCCCTGCCATTGCCCTGTGCTCTCTGTCAGCAAGCGTTCTGTACGTACGGTCGATAAACGGAACCGCATCGTTTGGCAGTTCCTGTAAGAATCCGCTCATGGACGGATGACAGTTCATATCTGCCGGAAAACCGTATCCGGTATTCATAACAATCATCATCTCCTGCATATTACCGGAGGCTATCAGATTATCCGCAATATTGGCTATCTTTCCCTGCCAAATCCAGCCGGTTTCGTTCTCTCCGCCACCGTGCTGCAGATATAATACCGGGTAACGCTTCTGCGTCTCCTTCTCATAGGAAGCCGGTGTATATACATAACAGAGCTTCTCACGCCCTGTAACCGAGGAACGGAAATAATTCATGTGAATCGTACCGTGCGGCACCTGACGAAGTCTATACTCTTCAAAATCCTCCTCCGGCATCTCAAGGAAGTTAATGGTACGGAAGCCTCCATAGCCTACCTGTGCATTGGTATCCACTACCTCCGCTCCGTTCACAATCAATCCGTAATAATGGAAGCCCTTCTCGATTCCGGTCACCTCACAGGTCCACCAGCCCTCAGAATCCAGTTCCATCGGAAAACGTCCCATTCCCCAGATATCGACCGCCACCGTCTTAGCCTCCGAAGTGCGATACCAGAATCTGGCGGTTCCGGATTTAACATCAACAATCTCATTTCCTGAGTGCTCATCCTTGTAACGTCCTGCCGGTCTGCCCTTTTCATCAAACTCAAAAATAAGTCCCTTATAAATCGGGTCAAACATCAGCATATGCTCCGCAAAGGTCTGACGGTCCAACTGCTCTACCGAAAGCTTTGCCTCCACATACTCGAAAGTCTCCTCCTCCTCGGCGCCTTCCTCTTTAAAAATAAGCTGTGCAAAGTCCCTGACACTTTCTCTCCAGACATGCCAGTCATGAAAGCCAGGATAGGAACGCTGTCCGCCCTTTGCTCCGAGTGCCAGGAAACGGTCGGTATACTCCTTCTGTGCCGTATCCAGCCCCTTTTCTCCGGTCCCGGCGGTCATAAACACCGTATCCATCGGGTAGGTATCATGAATCGCTAAAAGCGCATCCGCCTCGATATCACGCATACCGGAAAAAACACCGAGATGCGCAAAAAGCTGCGGATAACGTGATACAATCTGGATTGCCTGGGCAGAACCAAGTGACAAGCCTGCCATAGCACGGTTCTTTCTTCCCTTCCTCACCGAAAATCTGCTCTCGACATAAGGAATACAGTCCTGCGTCAGCTCCCTTGCAAAATCTCCCGGAAAGAAGACCGGACTCTCGTCCTTTTTAAATGCATAACCGCAGCAGATAACCGCAAGCATTTCCTCGCATTTTCCTTCTGCAATCAGATTGTCAAGAATCAGATTCAGCTTTCCGTTCCAGATCCAGCCGGTCTCATCTTCACCTACGCCGTGCTGGATGTACAGAACAGGATACTTCTTGTCCGGAACCTTTCCGTAGGATGCCGGTGTATAAATATAGCACTTCTTCATGTGCTTATTGACACTTGAAACATAGCTGTGAATCTGCACGTCCCCATGCGGAACATCCTTTAAATACCAAAAATCATCTCCCTCTCCCGGAAGCTCGAAGAAATTGGTAGCACCAAAGCAGCCATATGCGAGCGGCGCATTCGGATTTACTACCTTTGCGCCGTCTACAAACCACTCATGATAGTGAAAGCACGGAGCAAGTCCGGAAACCGTCCCGGAAAACATACCGGTTTCATCCTTAGTCAGCGCAATCCTATCCCTGCTGAAATTACCTCCGAAGCCCGCAACCTCTACTTTCTCCGCATCCGGTGCAAACATTTTAAAGGTAACGTCTCCGTTTTCATGCACCTGCACTCCCCATGCATCATCCTTATAGAAAAGATTCGGTTTTCCGTTCTTTTGCTCAAACTGTACCTTTTTATACATCGGGTCAAAAAAAAGCGGGTACATCGTTAAAGCCTGATTTTGATTTGTCTGCATTCGTAAATCCCCCAATTCATTCTATATGAGAGAACCACTGAATAAATCAGTGGTTCCTTAAATTATGCCAGTGCCATCAACGCATCGGTCAGCTTCTTCAATTTTTCATCTGCATCTGCATTGTCTCTGCCCTTTACTCCGATATAGAACTTAATCTTCGGCTCTGTACCGGACGGACGGACACATACCCACGCATCATCAGTCAAATCAAAGTATAATACGTTCGACTGCGGAAGCCCGGTAGAGGTTACCGCACCGCTTGCGAGGTTTAATATCGTGTCCTTCTTATAATCGCGGAACGATACTACCTGATAGTCCCCGAGCTCCTTCGGCGGATTTGCACGGAAACCGTCCATAATCGCCTGTATCTGGGCAACACCGTCAGCTCCCTTTAAGGTCATTGTCTGAATCCCTTCCTTAAAGTATCCGTATTTCTTATAGATATTCTGCATCTGATCCCAAAGAGTGAGTCCCTTGGTTCTGTAGTACGCAGCTGCCTCGCAAAGCATCATAACCGCAACAATAGCGTCCTTATCTCTTGCATGGGTACCTACAAGGCAGCCGTAACTTTCTTCAAAGCCGAACTCATAGTGTCCCTTGCCGCTTTCTTCAAACCACTTAATCTGCTCACCGATATATTTAAAACCGGTCAGAACTTCGATAAGCTTTACGTTGTACTCTTTTGCAAGCTTATCTGTCATATTTGTAGTAACAATTGTCTTAATAATCGCACCGTCCTCTGCGATTCTGCCAAGCTCTTTTCTCTGGCTCATCAGGTATTCGCAAATCAGAATACCCGACATATTACCGGTAAAGGACATATACTCACCGGTCGCTGAATCCTTTGCATATACACCAAGACGGTCTGCATCTGGGTCAGTTGCCATAATCACATCCGCATCCACCTTCTTTGCCAGGGCAAGCGCAAGAGCAAATGCCTTCGGGTCCTCCGGATTCGGATAGCTTACGGTAGAGAAATTGCCATCCGGCTTCTCCTGCTCCGGAACCACGTATACATTTTTGAAACCAAGCTCTGCCAATACACGCTGTACCGGAAGATTACCGGTGCCATGCAGCGGTGTATATACAATCTTTAGCTCCTTTCCCTGCTCACGAATAATATCCGGGTGAATAATCTGCTTCTTTAAAGCAGCCACATACTTATCGTCCACATCCTTACCGATAATCGTCAGAAGACCCTTTGCTTCTGCCTCGGCACGGGACATCGTCTTTACGGCATTGTAATCTGTCACAGCGTTTACTTCCGCAATAATCTGCACATCCTTCGGGGCGGTAATCTGAGCTCCGTCCTCCCAGTACACCTTATAGCCGTTATATTCTGCCGGGTTATGACTTGCGGTAACTACGATACCTGCAATACATCCAAGCTCACGAACCGCAAAGGAAAGCTCCGGAGTCGGTCTTAAGGAATCAAACAGATAGCTCTTAATCCCGTTTGCACATAAACAAAGTGCCGCAGCCTCGGAAAACTCCGGTGACATATTTCTGGAATCATATGCAATTGCAACTCCCTTATCGGCAGCTCCTTCTTTTAAAATAAAATTGGCAAGACCCTGGGTAGCCTTACTTACCGTATAGAAATTCATACGGTTCGTGCCGGCTCCGATCACACCGCGAAGTCCTGCTGTACCGAATTCCAACTCCCGGTAAAAGCGATCCTTAATCTCTGCTTCGTCGCCTGCGATTGCTTTCAGTTCTGCCTTTGTTGCTTCGTCAAAATAAGAATTATTGCACCATTCTTCGTACACTTTCTTGTAATCCATAATAACCTCCTCGTATTTTTTTCCGGCAAAATGCCGGAAGATACTTAGCATGTCTTTCCAAATATTATATACCGAAATTCGCATAATAGCAAGACAAAAAAGGAGCAGTCACACATTTCCTTTATGCGGCTGCTCCTGATATGTATGTGCTTTTATAAGGACTTTACAATCTCACCCATCAGATTCGGCGTAGCTCCGATTGCATTGGATTCATCCGTATCAATATGCATTGCATCCGCAAATGTCTCACTGACACGTACTACCACATCACCTAAAACCGCTTTTCTTCCCTCGGTTTCCATCTTAACCCAAACAACATCCTTATTCTTTAAACCAAGCTTCTCTGCAGTTTCCGGAATCATATGAATATGGCGCTTAGCAACAATAACACCCTCGGAAATCTCAATCTCACCACACGGGCCAACCACCTTACACCCCGGGGTCCCTGCTATATCGCCGCTCTCTCTTACAACAACCGGTACACCGATGGAACGTGCATCCGTTGCGGAAAGCTCCACCTGTGTTGCCGGTCTTTCCGGTCCGAGAATCGAAACATTTGCAAGAGACTTCTTCGGTCCCACAATCGTTACTCTCTCTTCGCAGGCATACTGCCCCGGCTGGGAAAGATCCTTCTTTTTCGTCAGGGTAGCACCTGCACCGAATAAAATCTCCAAATGTTCCTTCGTCACATGAATATGGCGAGCCGATGTCTCCACTAAAATCTGAGCCATGATATTATCCTCCGTAATATTTAAATTATTTTCCTTTATTATACACCCGTCCCCTCAAAAAATCCAGCCCTTTTTCAAGCTTCCCGGGACAGGTATGCAAAATGCTGTCCCGGGAAGGAATCGGAACCTCTGCCTTTTCCTTTCCGGGACAGCACACAATTATCTTCCGCGCACATCAAAGGTAATCGCATATTCCTTCGGAACATACTCACCCTCGACACGCTCCTGTACCGTTACTGTACCTGTTGAACCGCCTCTGATATAACACAATACCTCTTTCAGCTGTTCCATCGTCTTTACTTCTATTCCGTTTACCTCCGTAATCACGCTGTAAAGAGGGATTCCCGCTTTCTCTGCCGCAGATTTTTCTTCCACCTTCACGATGTAAACTCCGCGTGGAATATTCAAGGCTGTAGAAAGATTTTCCGTCACATCCTGTCCTTCAATCCCGAGCATTGCAGAATCACGGTACTTTATTTCTTCTCTGTTCACCAGACGGTTAATCAGCGACACCACATTTGATATCGGAATCGAATATCCGACTCCCTCTACATCGTTTGCCACCAGCTTCGCATTATTAATACCGATTAATTCTCCTCTTGCATTCAGTAACGCTCCGCCGCTGTTGCCCGGATTAATTGCCGCATCCGTCTGAATCAGCTTCATCGAAATCCCGTCAATCGTAATCTCCCTGTCGATTGCACTGACGTAACCGACCGTAAGCGATTGTCCCTTTCCGGCTGCATTACCGATGGCAATTACCATTTCTCCGCCCTCCAGCGCATCCGAATCACCAAGCGTAGCCACCTTGATACTCCGGATAGTATCCTGCGTCAAATCAGAAAACTGTATGGTCAATACCGCAATATCTTCCTCTGCACTTGAACCCTTCAACTCTGCAGGTGCCGTAGTCCCGTCTACAAATCTCACCTGAATTGCTGCAGCGCCGTCAACTACATGATGATTTGTTACTACATACAGTTCATCCGCCTGTGCGATAATAATACCGGTCCCGCTCCCTGCACTTTCCTGCTCATAATTCCGGCCGAAGAACCGATATGAGGTGACATATTTTGTATCAATCTCTACCATGGACGAAATTGTATTATCCCACACCACGGAAACATCATAGACCGAAGAAACTCTCGTCTCATCCGTCTTGACCGGCTGTCCGGAAAGCTGGGTTGCGTCCTCTTTGGAAAGAAAATCTCCTTCCTGCTTCTTTCCGTCCTCCTTAAGATTCTGCTCTTTGTACTGCTTATAATAAGAATATCCCACCGGTGCCCCTGCTCCCACTGCGCCGCAAAGCAATCCGCAGGCCACTGTAAGTACCATCTTTTTTCCAAAGCTCTTTTTCTTTTCCTTCTTCATGACAAACCTCCTGCCAATCCATTTCCCTTTCGTTTTCTATTCATATTGTATCCGCAAAGTTTGTCTATTCTGTGATGATTCCTTTAAGAAATCTTGATTTATACGAAGGATTTATAACTGCCGAGCACCTTTAACCGGGAAGCCTCTTCCCTGATACCGGTAAGCGCATTCTGCACCGCCGGTTCGGAAAGTCTGCCGTCAAAATCAACGAAAAAGCGATATTCAAACTGTTTTCCCGGAATCGGTCTGGATTCGATTTTTGTCATATTCAGATTATTATAAATCAAATGACTCAAGATACGGTATAGAGACCCCGATTCATGCGCAATCTCAAAACAGATGCTTACCTTATCTGCCTCCGCCGTAAAAATCCTCTCCTTGGAAAGCACAACAAAACGGGTCGAATTGATATTCTCATTATTCAGCCCGCGGCGAAGGACCGTAAGACCGTAACGTGCGGCGGCCGTCTCCGACGCTATCGCCGCTTTTGTCAAATCATTTTTCCGTGCCACCTCTAATGCACAGCCTGAGGTGCTGGAGCACGCCCTCTGTAATACCTCCGGATGTGACGCAAAATAGGCACTGCACTGAAGCAATGCCTGCGGATGTGAATACACCTCTTT
>JAQXOR010000058.1 GCA_029099805.1 Lachnospiraceae bacterium | reverse complement strand
GACAGCTCTCCGGAGCGGAATCACCTTCATGAACATAACCACATACCTGACATACATATTTTGCCATACTCTCTTCCCTGTGCTGCGTCCCCCGTCTTACGCACAGTATCCTCCTTTTCTTTTTAAAATAAAACATTAACGGCTGCGCCGTTCTCTTTAAAACTAGTAATTGTTACTGATATTATAATAACAAAGATTTTTGCTTCTGTCAAGCACTTTTTATACTGTCTTTCAAAATCCGAAACAATTTCAAAACACCCCGTTATTCTCCCCCTGCTCCCATACACTCCGGACAGCAACCGAAAAAGTAAGTAACGTGTCCCTCAATCATCCCGTCAAACTTGGCTCCCGCAATGACATTAATATGCTCCAGTCCCGCCATATCAAGATCCGATACCTTCCCGCACTTTCGGCAAAGAAAGTGATAGTGCGGCTCTGTGCAGCCGTCATACCGGTCGCTCGTTCCGCCGCAGGACAGCCTGAGAATCTCTCCGGCATCCGCAAGCATATTTAAATTACGGTATACTGTACCGAGACTGATATTCGGTATCCTCTCGCGTACGTTCTCATATACGGTATCTGCAGTCGGATGGGAAACAGTACTGTGCAGATACTCTAAAATAGCATCTCTTTGTTTACTGTACTTTACCATAGTCGTCCTCACTTCTCCAAAATCAGTAAAAGTTACTAATATTAGTATAGAGTAAACTTAAGAAAAAGTCAAGAAGGAAAAAGGACAGTTCTCCCAAACAGAAAGGAGACAGCTCCCTCCAATGCGCCATTTTATGAATTTATATACTGCATAATTGTCTGGTAGGAAGGAAACTGCATTTCCAGTATAACGACTGTGATTACATTGACAATTCCGAAAACAATACCTGACACCAACTGTATCTTTTCAAACTTTCTGTAATCCCAGGGTTTTACAGAGACCGCAACAAAAACTGCAAACAGGCAGAGTACCAACTGAATGATTAGCATTACAGAGCCTGCAAAATCACCTCCCGCAGATTGATTTCCATAGTCCGGAAGCATCCAATTCACTGCCCGTATCGAATAGTGTGTTTTCCAAAAATACTGAAAGCACACAAACGAAATCGGTAAAGAGAGCATCCATTTTACAAAAATTATCTTTCCGGTTTCACTTATCAGCATTCCGGCATAGAATGCCGCAACAATAATCAAATAGACTATTGCAAATATTGAATTTACAACAGAAACTATATTTGACAGAAACACTGCTGATGTAAAAGAAACAGACATTAGTGCCGAACACAGAACTGTTTTCCCGATAGTTTGCTTCATTTTTGATTTTCCCCACTTATGAATTCCGATTTTCTTTTCCCTTTTATTAAAAAATCTTCTCTCCCTACTCATGATAGCATAAAAAAAAGTTGATGTATATATCTTCATTCCTATACATCAGCTTTTTTCATACGCGCACTTTGTCTACGCTCTGTAAGGGGACAGTCAGATTATGCGACAGTCCCTCGTACAGCATTCTTTTTTCCTGCTGTTATCGTTCAGCTTCCTTTTTTCTTCCTCTTCCGCTTTTTCCGGACTTTTTTTCCGTTTTTGTCGTCCGCTTCCCGGTCCGCTTTCCTTTTCCCTCTGTTCTGCCGCCGTGATTCGCACGTTCTATCTGAATATTCCGTCCGCGGATTTTTACGTTCTGCATTGCCTCCAGAACATCCTCTGCGTATTCTCCCGGCACCTCAACAAACGTATAATTATCATACATCTGAATCGAACCGACAAGCTGTCCCGGCATTCCGCTTTCTCCGGCAATCGCGCCTACGATGTCTCCCGGGCGTATCTTATCTCTCTTTCCTACATTGACAAAGAGACGGGCTCTCTCCTCTTTTCCTTCTCCTTCATTCATATCCAGGCCATTCTCCATGGATGCGTCTGTTGCCGGCTCGCCCATCGAGAGCTTTAATAATGCCGCTGCCATCTCTAACGAGGTACAGTCCGTCTCCTCGATGTGCTTTTCAATCAGTTCCGTCATGCTGCGAAGCTCACCGCCTGCTATCAGCTCATCGACTTTGCTCATCAGCTTTTCCGCACGAATTTCATTGATATCATTCACGGAAGGTACCGGACGCAGATGTATCTTCGTCTTACAGTAGCGCATGATATCCTTTAACTTATAAATCTCTTTCCCGACAACCAGTGTATGAGACGTTCCGACACGTCCGGCTCTTCCGGTTCTGCCGATACGGTGCACATAATACTCGTCATCCTGTGGCACGTCATAGTTAAATACCGCCTCCACGTCGTCCACATCAATTCCTCTGGCTGCCACATCGGTAGCCACGAGCAAATCAATCTTTCCGCTGCGGAATGCTTCCATAACCCGGTCACGCTGCTGCTGCTTTAAATCGCCGTGCAGTCCGTCCGCAAAATAGCCGCGCAGCTGCAAATCCGATACCAGCTCATCCACCATTTTTTTCGTATTACAAAAAACAAGAGCACGCTTCGGATCATACATATCCAAAAGTCTTGCCAGCACCTCCGGCTTATTTTTCTGCCGTACCTCATAATAATACTGTTCAATCTTCGGTACCGTAAGCTCCTTCTTTACCACGCGGACGATTTCCGCATCCTTCTGATACGTCCCCGCAAGGTCCAGAATCGGCTGCGGCATCGTTGCGGAAAACAGAAGCGTCTGACGCTCCTCCGGGAGCTCCTTTAAAATAGTCTCAATGTCCTCCCGGAAGCCCATATTTAACATCTCGTCCGCTTCATCCAGCGTAATCATCTTTACAGTCCCCATCTTCAGCGTATGACGGCGCATATGGTCCATAACACGTCCCGGCGTACCGATAATCACCTGTACTCCGCCCTTTAAGGAGCGAATCTGCTTATTCATATCCTGGCCGCCGTAAATCGGCAGTACCTTTACTCCATGCATAAACTTTGCCAGCTTGCGAATCTCTTCTGCCACCTGGATTGCGAGCTCTCTTGTAGGGCAGAGCACAAGAGCCTGCATACTGCGGTCCTTCGGATCCACACGCTGCAGCAGCGGAATACCAAAGGCCGCTGTCTTTCCGGTACCGGTCTGTGCCTGTCCAATCATGTCCTTTCCTTCCAATACTACCGGAATTGCAGCCGCCTGAATCGGCGTCATTTCCTCAAATCCCATTTCTGCTACCGCACGCAAAATCGGTGCAGTCAAATTCGTTTCATCAAATCTCATACTATTCTTACTGTCCTTATTCTATATTTTTCTTTGTCCCGAAATACTTTTTTGAACCCGTACACACCTACTTTGTTTCCCGTCGCAAAGACTTTGTCAGTATAACATATCCTTTCCAAAAAAGCAAACAAAAACTGTCGCCCCACGATTGGCAAACCGCAACGGCGACAGTATCCTTATACAAAAGCATTGTACAGCCCGATTAAAAAAATCCCAACCAGCAGCACAGGAAGCGCAAAGGTCATATAGCCGCGCATCCAGCCTGCTACCTTAATTCCTTTCCCTTCATTTGCCTCCGCCATAAAGTTTTTCCAGCCCCAGCCGTAGCGGCAGGTACAAAACAGAACAAAAATGAGGGACCCGAGCGGCAGTAAAAGATTGCTTACAATAAAATCCTCCAAATCCATTATATTGCTGTCCGCTCCCATCGGCTGTATTCTCTTCCACACGTTAAATCCCAGCACGCACGGCACAGATAATATAAAGAGCAGGGCACCGTTTATCAGGCAGGCGGCTCTACGCTTCAGACCAAACAAATCCATTGTACAGGATACCAGATTTTCAAACACCGCAAGAACCGTGGACAGGGCAGCAAAGGACATAAAAACAAAGAAAAGGCTCCCCCATATCCTTCCGCCGGACAGATGATTGAAAATATTCGGAAGCGTAATAAAGATAAGACTCTTTCCACTGTCCACCTGTACCCCGTATGCCATACACGCCGGAAAAATAATAAGTCCGGAAGCTACTGCAACAAAGGTATCCAGCACTGCCACGCGGACAGCCTCTCCCATCAGCGCCCGCTCTTTTCCGATATAACTTCCGAAAATAGCCATGCTGCCGATACCGACACTCAGCGTAAAAAATGCCTGGTTCATTGCTCCGACAATTATTTTCCCGACACCGACCTCCCGCATCCGGTTACCATCCGGAAGCAGGTAAAAACGGAGCCCCTCCGCACCGCTGTCCAGAAGCATACTGTTTACGGAAAGAATCATTATTATAATAAGCAGGGCTGACATCATCCACTTTGTGATACGCTCCAGTCCTTTTTCCAGTCCAATGGAGCATACAAGTACGGCAAGTCCGATTACGATTCCGACAAACACAAGCAATGTTCCCGGTCTCGTCAGCATCTCGTCATAGGCAGACCGAATTCCCGCAGCGTCCAGGTCTTCAAAGGTACCGGCTGCCGTATTCACAAAATACTGTAGCAGCCACCCTGCCACACTTGTATAAAACATCAGCAGCAGATAGTTCCCGGCAAATGCCGCATAACCGTGCAGGTGCCATTTACTCCCCTTCGGCTCCAGTTCTTTATAAACCTTTACCGGACTCTTCTGTCCGGCACGTCCGACCGCAAACTCCATCGTCAATACCGGCACGCCCAAAAGCACCAGGAAAAGCATATAAATCAGTACAAAGGCTCCTCCGCCGTTTTGTCCTGCCATATATGGAAATTTCCAGACATTCCCAATTCCGATGGCACACCCCGCACTTAGTAACAGAAACCCCAGTCGGCTTCCTAACCGTTCTCTCTGCATGATAACTCTCCCTCTCTCTGCATATTTATATCGTTCTCCGGCAATTCCCTATAAGAAAAAGCGGTACGCTGAGTATGCCAACAATGCACTTCCGGCAGGCAGGGCATTCTCATCAAACCGCACCGACGGATGATGCAGAGGATAGCAATATCCCTCTTCCGCCGAGCCGGCTGCCAGTGCCACCATAACGGACGGTACCTTCTCACTGACATAGGCAAAATCCTCCGAACCTGCTGTTTTTTCGCTTCTGCCCTGCGCTCTTTTCCCTTCGAATTCTGCCGCAGAAAACGCACCGCTTTCTCCAAACAGTTCTCTGGCATATCCAAGCACTTTCGCAGCAAGGTCCGCATCGTTTTGCAGGGCAGGACAGCCGGAAGGGTACTCTATCTCTGCTTCCGCAAGAAAAGTCGACGCTGTCTGCTCTGCGACCGCCTGCAGACGCTTCTTGATATACTCCCTTGTTTCTTCCGAATAGGTCCGCATCGTTCCTTTTAATACAACGCTGTCCGGTATTGCATTGGCCGCTTCACCGCCGTTTATGCTTCCGATGCTCAATACCGCCCGTTCGCCCATCGAGAGCTCTCTCGTCTGGACGCCCTGAATCGCAAGGATTACGTGTGCTGCGGCATTCACCGGGTCAACACCAAGATTCGGTGAAGAACCGTGACACCCTTTCCCTTTGATTCGAATCGTAAAGTAATCCGCCGCCGGTGCACTCACGCCGGGAGCTGCCACAATTGCGGTTCCTGCCGGGAATGCGGTCCCGGTCATCACATGAAGCATCATCGCTGCGGATACCGGCTCTCCTCCCAGTACCCCTGCCTCTATCATGTCCTTCGCTCCGGAAAGAAGCTCTTCTGCCGGCTGAAACATCAGCCGTACCGTCCCTCCCAGAGCATCCTCTCTCTCCTTTAACAGCTTTGCCGCTTCCAGAAGCATTGCCGTATGCATGTCATGTCCGCAGGCATGCATTTTTCCGTTTTCTGCTGCAAACGTTTCTTTACTTTCCTCCTTAATCGGAAGCCCGTCCATATCCGCCCGGAGTAAAAATACACCCCTTCCGTTCGAAGTGCCAAGTTCAGCAACGAGTCCTGCCTTTCCACAGGGTCTTGCAGAAATCCCAAGTGTCTCCAGCTCTGCTTTCACATAGGAAACCGTTCCTGCCAAATCAAAACCTGTCTCTGCATGCGAATGCAGGTGACGGCGCCATGCAATCACCTGTTCTTTATCACGCTCTGCTGCCAGTAAAAAATGCTGTTTTTCTATCGTCATACCAGTCTACCTCCGTGTTCATATTCATTATCCTCTGATTTCATTATAAGTGTTCCCGGATTTTTCCGCAATAGTCTGCCCGGGCTTTTCCGCATTTTGACAACCTCTCCGTTTCATGCTATACTAAGGAGACACTGATTCATTCAGTGCTTCCGATGAGAGCACTGGCGGTTGTCTGCGATTTGGCAATTGTTCCACGAATCGGTATATTCCTAAATCAATCTGAATTAACGGAGGATTTCATGAGTAATTTGAAGCTTACAAGGAAGCAAAAAAAAATCGGGCTGTCCGTTCTCATTGTCATTGCAGTTCTTCTCCTTGCTGTCATAAAAGGAAAAGACTTAACGCAGGTCTTTCAGTCACTCTTCCCGGATGGTATCTCATCAGAAGAAGCCCTGGATACGGAGCATCTCGGAGACACAATTTCAGACCTATTAACCAATGACACACCATCGCCCATCCCGGAGATAAATTCAACCAACGCACCAACAGCTGCTCCTACAGCTACCCCGGAGCCGGCACCGACCAATGCGCCTACATCGGCACCAACCGCCACTCCGAAGCCGACTCCGAACGAAGCTCCTACACCGGCACCGACTGAAGCTCCGGACGAAACGGTAAAAGAGGACGGGATTTATACCACGCCGGATTTGGTCGCTGCCTATCTCCACACCTTCCATAAGCTTCCGTCCAACTTCATTACAAAAAAAGAAGCCACAGCACTCGGCTGGGACAACAGCAAGGGAAATCTTTGGGATGTTACGGACGGGATGTCCATCGGCGGTGACCGGTTCGGAAATTATGAAGGCACCCTTCCAAGCAAGAAAGGCCGCACCTGGTATGAATGTGATGTAAACTACAACGGCGGCTACCGCGGGGCAGAACGTATCGTCTACTCAAATGACGGCTTAATCTACTACACGGATGACCACTACGAAACCTTTACACAGCTGTACTAGTCCGGTTAATAAGGCAGCTGTACCGGAAACAACATCAGCATGCTTTGATTCAAAGAAGGAGTCCTTATGAAACGACGTGTTACCCTCAGCGGAAATCAGATGACCTCAAAGGAAACCATGCACCCCTATCTGTCAAAAAAACTGCAGCTTCCTTCTTATTACGGAAATAATCTGGATGCGCTCTTTGACTGCCTGTGCGAAATTGCCACACCGCTCCATATTACCGTGACCTACACCGAGCGGCTGCTTCTGCAGACCGGAAGCTACGGGGAAGCCTTTTTGCGGGTCTTGCAGAATGCGTCAGAAGAAAATGAAATGCTACAGCTTTCGCTGTTTGCTCTTTCAAAAGAAAGGATACACCGACAGTAACTTTTACAGTACTTGCTATCGCAAGAGCGGGCGGTACACATTTCCTATGTGCACCGCCCGCTTCTTATTAAGCATTAAACATAATTTTTTCGTTATTGAACACCTTTACTACTGCAGCCACCATCAAAAGCATGCATACAATATTACTTCCCATACTCAGACCAAACTGTACAAGAGTCAGTTCGTTGGACACAAGAGCCTGAATCGCAAGAGCACTTCCGTAAATCGGGATTGCGTAGGAGGTCTGCGCCGGAGCAGCACCGCCCATATTGAACATAGTCAGCATACCCAGGATGATGACTACCATAT
>JAQXOR010000057.1 GCA_029099805.1 Lachnospiraceae bacterium | reverse complement strand
CGATCAGCTTACTCCCAAAATTACTTTTTCTCAATTACTTCAATATGAGCGCCCACAGGCTGCTGCCTGGATCCACGGCGGCAGTGCCTATCCACGGCTAAGCGGACTTGCCAAATTTTATCAGACAAACTATGGCGGCGTTTTGGTGGAGGTAGAGGTCTTCGGACTTCCTAACATTTCTGAAGGAGGCTCAAGTAATTTCTATGCCCTGCATATCCATGAATTCGGAGATTTTTCCGATGATTTTTCCAAGACCGGCAGTCACTATGCCCGTCCGGGACAGCTACATCCTGATCATGCCGGCGATATGCCTCCTCTTCTCGGTAATCAAGGCTATGCCTGGTCTGCCTTCTACGACAAGCGCTTCCGGATAGACGATATTATTGGAAAATCCGTTGTCATCCACTTAAGTCGCGATGACTTCACCTCACAGCCTGCCGGAGACTCCGGAGTCAAAATCGGCTGCGGCGAAATCAAGCGCACCACCTAACGGTAAATGGCGTCAGCGCTTCCATTTCTTAATGGTCTGATCACCGGAGCCCTGGCGCCAGTAAATGATTAACCTCTTCTTTTTTAGGTGGATTTAAGGGTAATGGAAATCTTGAAATCGCCACTGCAGAGCATGCGCTTGCAAAACGTACAATTTCCTCGTCCTTCATACCATGAAGCAGACCATATACACATCCCGCCTTAAAGGTATCTCCCGCACCAAGTGTACTGCGTACATCTACCTGAAACGGCTTTGTGTGATGAACCGGCTGGCCCTTCCGGCCCCATATCATATCTTTTTCTCCGGAAGTAATAATGACAAGCCCGTCTGTATTTTCTGTCATAAGTGTAAAGATTTCTTCCTTATCCATACCGGCATAATCTGTTCCCGTGCATTCCTTCGAAACAATATTGATTGCCGAATGACGGTGTAAATAAGTATCATGCTTACAGTCAATGGTTACAAATGGTTTTCCATACTTTACGCACAGCTCTGCTGCCTTCTGCGTTTCCTCCTGAAAATAAGGATCGATTGCCGCAACACAGCACTCTGCTATATCTTCTTCC
Organism: Lachnospiraceae bacterium; assembly: GCA_029099805.1. Classification (GTDB taxonomy): domain Bacteria; phylum Bacillota; class Clostridia; order Lachnospirales; family Lachnospiraceae; genus SIG307. Next base: position 1,096 of record JAQXOR010000057.1, on the reverse strand, counting down.
TTCGGAACATTCCAACGTTTGATTCCCGAAGCATACAGTTGCTGGAAAAAGCCCATCGGAGAACGTACCAGATCGGCGATAACCACATAGTCCATAAGCCCTTCATAGCCTGTATCAAAGGTAAGCGAAGACAGATCAACCGTCTTATCCGCATAAAACTGCTTCAACATTCCCGCAACCTGTGTCCCAATATGGGTTCCGTCCATCTTAACCTGCACACCCAAAGAGGCCAGCACAGTTGCTGCAGTTCCGGTTTCCCCTCCCGGCAAAAAATACTTTTCACTGATTTCTGAATACTCATCAGGCTTCAGAAATCCATCCTTTAACCAGAAGGAATGTGTTCCCAAAATCTGTCCATAAAGATATACTGTGTTTTCCATTAGAATTACCTCCCTCGTATTATAAAGTAGTAGTGTTTATAGTCCCTCTCCAAGGACTGTATGCTATACTGTTGGAGATACTGTGGATTGTTTTCACCTTCCTACCACTCGATGGTTTAAGAAAGGCTACAACCACAGTCTCTTTGTTCATTTGTTAATCAGTTAGATACCGCATGACGGTTTATTTAGAACGAGGTTACAATCGCAAGGAGCACCTGTGGTTCTAAAACAGTATCAAATATATTTCAAAGGAGATTTATTATGATTTACGTAGGAATTGATGTTGCTAAGGATAAGCATTATTGCTTTATCACAAACTCTGATGGAGAGGTGTTATTTAAAGCATTTACCATTTCTAACAACCTAGATGGTTTCAATGATCTTTACCAAAAGATTGAGTCCGTTATGGAGGATGTAACAAAAGTAAAAGTAGGGCTAGAAGCCACAGGACACTACAGTTACAATCTTTTAGGATATCTCATTGATAAAGGTTTGGCCGCCTATGTTATCAATCCGTTACACACAAATCTGTACAGAAAAAGTCTAAGCCTTAGACAGACGAAAACGGATAAAGTAGATGCCCGCACGATTGCTTCTATGCTAATGTCCGATGTGAACTTAAAGTCCTACTCAGACACATCTTACCACAACGAAGAGTTAAAGTCATTAACTCGTTATCGTTTTGATAAAGTAAAAGAACGTGCAAAGCTTAAAAC
>JAQXOR010000056.1 GCA_029099805.1 Lachnospiraceae bacterium | reverse complement strand
CAACCTTTTCCAGAAGATTGAGCAGCTAAAGAATGCGGTTGCCGGAAAAAATGAGGTGCCGGAGAAGGTCAGCACAAGCATCTCCAAGGTATTCCATTTTTCCTCACTTAACAGGCTCATCCGTGCGGCCGGAGTTCTCGGCAACGAACCTCTTGGTCCAAGCACTCTTTATCAGGACGATTCGTCTACGTATCTTCTGCGGGTGACCATGGGTGACACCACCCCCACCGCCTTTGCCAAGATATGCAATATTCTTTCCGAATACGGGGATGCGCTGAGGCTTCAGCCCGGAAACGAGGCTTATTTTGAAGAGCACTATACCGAACTCATCCACAAGGATGCGATCGAAGCATTAAGTAAACTATAATAATTTAAGGGGCTGTTTTCACAGCCCCTTAATGCTTCTTTATGCTTCTTTATGCTTTTTTATGCCTCTTCAATGGCCTTCATCAGTTCATCAATGTTGATACCGTGTACCATTGCAGCCTCCTCGATGGATTCGCCCTGCGCGGAAGGGCAGCCTAAGCAATGCATTCCAGCATTTAACAGAATCGGCACTACCGCTTCGTTGGCAGCAATTGCCTGTCCGATTGTCATTTCTTTCGTAATTCCTGTCATGATGATTCCTCCTTTCGTTTAAACGTAGTCAGTATAATACTTTTCCCAAATGTTCGCAAGTCATACATCCGCCACATAACCGCTTTTGTATGGAAAAAAAAACACCACGCAACCTTGTTTTTCTGTGCTGTTTCCACTATAATTAGCAATATAGAATTAACTATTAAAAATAATTCAAAAAAATTTTTAGGAGGCTATTCAAATGAGACCAGAATGGAACGAATTTGTAGGCGGCAAATGGGATCACGAGATTAATGTCCGTGACTTCATTCAGAAAAACTACACTCCTTATGAGGGTGACGAGAGTTTCTTGGCTGCTCCTACACAGAACACAAAAGATTTATGGAACATGGTACTTGATCTGCAGAAGAAAGAGCGTGAAGCAGGCGGTGTCCTTGATATGGATACCAAGGTTGTTTCTACCATTACTTCCCATGGTCCTGGATATCTTGACAAGAGCAAGGAGACTATCGTAGGTTTCCAGACTGACAAGCCTTTCAAGAGATCCATGCAGCCTTACGGCGGTATCCGTATGGCAGAGAAGGCTTGCTCTGACAACGGATATGAAATCGATCCTGAGATTTCCGAGTTCTTCTCCGTTCACAGAAAGACTCACAATGCCGGTTGTTTCGATGCTTACAATCAGGAGATGAGAGCATGCCGTTCCGCACACGTTATCACAGGTCTTCCTGATGCTTATGGTCGTGGACGTATCATCGGTGACTACAGACGTGTCGCATTATACGGTATCGACTTACTCATTGAGGACAAATTAGCTCAGAAGGATTCCACCGGACGTGTTATGACCGACGATGTTATCCGTCTTCGCGAGGAGATTTCCGAGCAGATCGTTGCTCTTAAGCTCATGAAAGAGATGGCAGCTTCCTATGGCTGTGATATCTCCAAACCTGCTACAAACGTACAGGAAGCTATTCAGGCTACTTATTTCGGATATCTGGCAGCAGTTAAGGAGCAGAATGGTGCAGCTATGTCCCTTGGACGTACCTCTACCTTCCTTGACATCTATGCACAGAGAGACTTAAAGAACGGAACCTTCACTGAGGAGCAGATCCAGGAGTTCATCGATCACTTCATCATGAAATTACGTTGCGTTAAATTCGCTCGTACTCCGGAGTACAACCAGCTCTTCGCCGGCGATCCTGTATGGGTAACCGAGTCCTTAGGTGGTGTTGGTATTGACGGTCGTCCGATGGTTACCAAGATGAGCTTCCGTTTCCTTCATACCTTAGAAAACCTTGGACCTTCTCCTGAGCCGAACTTAACTGTTCTGTGGTCTACCAGACTTCCGGATGCATGGAAGAAATACTGCGCTAAGATGTCTATCCAGACCTCTTCTATCCAGTATGAGAACGATGACCTCATGAGAGTAACTCACGGTGATGACTATGGTATCGCTTGCTGCGTATCTTCCATGGTTATCGGTAAGCAGATGCAGTTCTTCGGAGCTCGTGCAAACCTTGCTAAATGTCTTCTGTACGCATTAAACGGTGGTGTTGATGAGATTTCTCACAAACAGGTTGGTCCGAGATATCGTGCCGTAG
>JAQXOR010000055.1 GCA_029099805.1 Lachnospiraceae bacterium | reverse complement strand
TACAGTTTCCCCCAAGCGGATGTCCTCCACAGCTTATACATCCGCCACATTCCTGAACTCTCGCACAGTTTCCGCAACAGTCTCCTCCGCATATTGTCTGCATCTCTCATTCCACCTCTTCCAGATAAATTCCAAGAGTTCCCATCCGCAAAAAAGAAGCCATTGCATCCGCCTCTTCATAAGAACTAAAAGATACTGTCGCCTTTCCATCGGGAATTACACATTGCACTACCGGCGCACTGATTTCTTTCCCATCAAGTACAATGGAAATTGGCTGCCCTATATACTTTTCTGTTCCGATTGCAAACGCTCTTGTTCCTTCCTCATCAAACAAAATATTAACTGTAAAGTTTTTTGTTCCATAGGAACTTTCATTGACTGATACAGAAGTAGCTTGTACATTTTCATTTGTTACAATAATTTCCTCATTCTCCGTACCATATCCACCGATAAATTTCAAATCCACATCACGAACTACTGATTGATAAGCAGATTCCTCTACTCCCGGCATACAAATCTCAACATACCAGCAAGCTTTACGTTCGCGCATTAACACAACTGCCTCCGACGTATATTCTTCGGCTCTCCGCTGCAGATTATAAACAACTGCATCCATCTCATCCTGTGTTAGAGTTGTATCAGAAACTACCCGATACTCTTTCGAATTATTCATTGCCTTTTGGAAATCTGAATTTTTAACCTCCTCATCATTTTCCTGCTGAAACCATAATTGCCCCGTATAACCCATATAAAAACCAATTGCTGAATTCACAGTTGTAAACAGAAGCGTTATTGTTGAAAGAACAATTCCTGTAATCGCAATTCCTTTTCCTCCTTTTTTAACACCTATGATACCAAATACAAGTCCAAGAATTGTAATCGGAAATCCAAACAGAGGAATGAGCCACGCCAGAATTCCAACACATCCAAGTACAAGCGATGCTACTGCAATACCGTTTTGGGCGACTCCAGGTTCTGCACTAATCTCATGATGCTCCAAATCTGTATGTAATCTCTGCCCACACTTTGAGCAAAAAACTGCATGTTCATCCGCTTCAGCTCCACAATGCATACAAAACATAAAATCACTCCTTATCTCGTGCACTGAACGACACTAAAAATCATATCGTATGACGGCACAGTTTTTCACACCCCAGGCTGCATACTCTTCATTTGTCATATCAGTAAAGTATGACTGTACGACTCTTGCGATTCCATTATGCGCTACCAGAATATATGTTTTTTCCTCAGATTCCGCTTTTATATCATCTAACAAATTATAAATGCGCTGTGCCAATCTAAGCATCGACTCTCCGCCTTCATAGCTGCAGGCAAAATGTGCTTTTGCCTTCTGAAACTCTTCTCCGTTCCGCGGAGTAGACTCCCACTTACCAAAGTTCTGTTCCTTTAACCTTAGTTCCATTCTTGCAGGAATTCCGGTCATCTCTGAAATATGCTTCGCAGTATCAGCCGCACGCATCAGTGGCGAATACAAAATCTCATCCGCCTTAATTCCTTCCTCAAGTATCTTTTTTCCGGTTTCAATCGCCTGTTGATGCCCGAATTCCGTCAGCGCAATATCCGTAGCTCCGCATATTTTATTTTCTACATTCCATATCGTCTGTCCGTGCCGCACAAAATAAAAGTGTCCCATTCAGTTTTATCCCTTCTTTCTTTCCTCAGGCTTCTTTATCAGCATGTGGTAATGAGCTGAATTATACTCTTTGCCATCATGCTCATAATAGGTTTCAACATGAGAAATATTCACAATCTCAAAGCTTTGAAACAGTTCTTTTGCTTCTTTATAATCCACGTAAAAATGCGGGATTCCATGCTCCGGTCCACCATCCATCCGGACTCTGGTGTTTTTGTCCAGAAGAGGCCATTCTTCCTGTTTGAATCCCCAGGTGACCTTGGAAGCCAACGTCAAAAAGCATTCTCCGCCCGCTCGCAATACACGCCGAATCTCTGCAATTGCCTGCATTACTCCTTTGGTATCAGAATGTGAAATCACATTTCTGCACATAATGCAATCGATACTATTATCATCATAAGGAAGCTTTAACATATCCCCGACTGCGTATTGAAAAGACAGACCTTCCTGTTCTGCCCACTGTCCGGTGCAGCGCACCGCTTCCTCACTGATATCAAAGCAATTCACAGCAAAGCCATTCTTTCCGAATAAAATCGAATGTCTTCCCATGCCGCAACCAAGATCCAGAAACTCAGATTTCCCCTGCATCTTCCACCGATTTACCAGATAATACGATTCTTCCGATGGATTCCGCCAGTACTCCTTCTGATTCTCCTGCAGCATTTCCCATTGCCATCCTTTTGAAATACTCATTCTGACACTCCCTTCTTACCTACACCTTATACCCCAGGGCTTCCTAAGTTCATCACGACAACTCCTGCAACATATTCTCAGGATCCTCCGCAGCCTTTACCTTGTCATTCCCTTTTCTGATAATTCCCTGCTCATCAATAAGATATGTAGTACGCACTACTCCCATGGAAACCTTACCATAGTTTTTCTTCTCCTTCCAGACATCATAGGCTTCAATTACCTTGCGTTCGGTATCTGAAAGTAACGTAAATGCCAAACCATACTTCTCCTCAAACTTCTTATGAGAAGCCACCGAGTCCTTACTCACTCCGAGAATGACAGCGCCCTTTTCGGTAAACTGCGGATATCTCTCGGAAAAACCGCAGGCCTGCTTCGTACATCCGGGCGTATTATCCTTCGGGTAAAAGTACAAAATAACCTTCTTTCCTGCATAATCACTTAGTTTATGCATTTCTCCGTTCTGATCCGGCAATTCAAAATCCGGTGCTTTTGTTCCTACCTCAAGCATTATTCATTCCTCCTTACTTTTAAAGATTAACAGCAATTTCTAAGGCCAAAAGCACTTTTCCGAGGCTGTGATTTGCTTCATGTAACCCCTCAACTTCATACCCGCTGTCTGACAAAACATCACCTGCCTCAAGAAAATCAAATAACTCAAGTCCGTAAAAATCACATACGGCCTGAACTCCGGCCAATTCCATCTCTACCGCAATGCACCCCTCGTTTTTCCTTTTTGAAACCAAGCCTTTTGTCTCACGTAACATAGAATCTGTGGTCCACACACGTCCTTTCACATAAGGGGCTCCTAATTTTCCCAAAACAGCGGCAACCTTATCCGCGTTTTTAATTTCAATGTAGTCAGATGCCGGTACGTAGTAATGAGAGCAGCCTTCTCCTCTATAGCTCTCCGTAGGAACGACAAACCTTCCTTTCGTCCTCTCCTTATCAAGGCTTCCACAGGCGCCCAACTCACCAATCTGCTCACATTCAAAACTATTCAGCAGATAGGTATGTATTTCTTTTGAAAAAACTATCAGGCACTTTTCTACAATATGCTTTTTTTCTCCGTAAAACTGTTCTAAACTGATAATCGCTTCCGTCTTATCATCAAAAAAATCACTAGTAAGCATTTGCACCATCCTTAAACACATTCGTACCCTTTAAATACCTGGTATCTTATTTCCCGATAAGTCCGTAAGAAACTGCCCTTACTCTCGGATGGTAATAGGCCTCGTCATTCGGCATCAGATTGTGCATGTATACGATTGACAATCCTTCCTCCGGGTCGGCCTCGCACCATGTTCCGAACCCTCCGGTCCAGCCGAAAGCACCAAGAGAACCGTTAGCATTGGCTGCATTCTTGTCCACCAGAGTTCTGAAGCCATATCCATAGCCGTAGCCACCATTATAGCTGTCATCAAAGGTACCGCCAAGTGTATTTGTTCTTAAAAGATCAATTGTTTTGCGGCTCATAAAATGTCTGCCTTCAAATTCGCCGCCACAGGCGAGCATCTGCATTAGTCTGGAAAAGTCTCTTCCGGTCGAAAACACTCTGCCCCAGCCCTCTTCGTTTTCTGCTCCCGGCAGGTGCTTTTTATCGAAAAAGGTCGGTCCCGGAACAAGTGCCCCGTTCGAATCCTTAGCGTAAAGACTAACCATTCTGCTTTGAATATCACCAAAATAGATTGCATCTGTAGAGGTCATCCCCAAAGGCTCATAGAGCATTTTGCGGAATACCTCATTGATAGGCATGTCACAGATTACCTCAATAAGCCCTGCCGCAATCTCGCTGGAAAATCCGTACATCCAGCGCTCACCCGGGTCACAGGCAAGAGGAGCCTTTGACATAGCAGTCAGGTGTTCCTGCAATGTATAATGTCCCTTTTTCCACAGTGGCCGCATGCATTCCTGCATTCCCTTCATCACCACATCATCGGTAGGTCCGTCAAAGTTGCAATAAGGAAGCTCGCATTTCATTGTCAGAGCATCCTTGATGATTAACGGTCGTACAGTTGGCACCACATCATAGGTACCATCCTCTCTCTTCACATATTTTGTGCTGCTCTTCCACTCCGGCAAATAGTCACCGATAGGCTCCGTCATTAAGAACTTCCCCTGTTCATACAGCATCATCAGTACCGTGTAAAGTGGAATTTTTGACATCGACGCAAGCCGGAAAACAGAATTCTCATCCACCTTCCTTCCGGTCGAAAGGTCTGTCACCCCAAAATACCCCTCAAATAAAGTCTTTCCCCTTTGAACCACATGTAGGGAACACCCAGGCAGTCCACGATCGATAAAGCTTTGAAGCAATTTTTCAACATCCTTCTTTGTTGCCATTTTCTTTGTTCCTTTCTAAGAATTTATTGCCTTTATTCTTTGATACATTCCGGGATGGTCGTATTCAATGAATTCAACAACCGGATGCGGATATACATTAATAAGTTCATCACTGCTGAGCGTTTTAAACGTTCGTATTAATGCCTCCCCGTAACCATTCTTTACTGCCTCTCTGTCGGCTTCATATTCCTCGGTTCTTGATACATAGGAATTAAACATGTGCGATAAAAACGAAACAGGTTTGTATATGTTAAAGAAAACAATTATGATTAAGTTATAGTTATTTGCACTTATGTGAAATGACTCTCTAATCCAATTTGTGATTGAAAGAATGATATCCGGATTTACAACAAGCAAAACTATCAGAACCATTATTGCAATCGTCTCTAAATATTTGAGGAAATTCAGCAAATTCTTTTTATGCTTAAGATGACCTATTTCATGTGATAAGACAGCCATCAGCTCGTCCTCTGCATTTTCATTCATGAAATTGTCTGCTATTCCAAATTCACGATGCCAAAAGAGTTTGAGCAAAAAGGCATTTTTTCTCGTGCTCTTCTTCGACTCATTATATACATATATCTCTTTGACCTTTTTCCTTGAGCCGGCAAGCAGACTATTAATCTTATCCCGAAGCGGACCATCTTCCATTCTGGTAAACTTATACTGCTTTTTTAGTACCGCGAAGGCGATAAGCTTAGCTAAACTGAATACCAGAAACAGTACGACAAAAATAACTGCGCAAATAATAATACTTTTCACGTAACCCACCGAGAAATCATTTGTCCAGACAGCCATATGTTCACCGATATAGGTTAACAATTCACCAAGACCAACAGAAATTATCAGCTCAAATAATCCATTCAGAACAATATCCTTTGTAAATTCCTTCTTATCCTTCTTATTCATTCCGTATTTTTCCATTATTCCGAATGTTTCTATGTAAGAAGAAATTGTATTTACAACTATCTCGATTCCCCAGGTAATCGCAAAGATTACCAAATAAGCCAGATAGGAATTATGGTTACACCATGTATCTATGTACTCATAAACCGGCGAAAAAATAATAAGTGAATCTAAAAACAAATTTATCACTTTAAACTTTATTGATAATCTCTTTTTTTCTGCCGTAAAATTCAAGTACGTCTGATATCTGTCCTTGTCATATACGTCCGATACCTCTTCCGGTAAAGGCTTTTTCCTTTGAACATCATTCAATTTGCTCAAAACTAATTCATAAAAAATCCTGCCCACTAAAAAAACAAAAATAAACACCCTTGCTGAAATCATAACATTCCCTCCCATTTATCCTTCAAAAAAAGCGCATAAACCCAACAAGGTACACATCGTTGAGAGACATGTCGGGTTCTGTTAGTTTCATTATATTTTTTTTTGTAAAAAAATCAACATATTTTTGACTGACATATCAGTAATCCGCAATACGAATCAGGCTTCCCTCTTCCGGCTCATAGGTCGCCCAGAAAAGCACTCCAATGGTTGCATACTTTTTTT
>JAQXOR010000054.1 GCA_029099805.1 Lachnospiraceae bacterium | reverse complement strand
GCGGTGCAGACGATTATGCAAAGGATCGCAGCACAAAGGAGCAGGTAGTCCGTTATGCCATGGAGCAGAACGGAATTACTGATACAGGGGAGGTTATTATGGTCGGCGACCGGAAGTATGATGTTATCGGTGCTGCCGCGGTGGGGATACAGACCATCGGTGTATTATATGGCTTTGGGGATGAGAAGGAGTTGTCGGAGGCCGGAGCGGTACATCTTGTAAAAACGCCGGCGGAGCTGGCAGAGTATCTGCTTACAGCAGACTGACCAAGAGTGAACCGGAAAATATCCGGGGAAACGACACAAATAAGAGGAAACAAAAGGAACATTAGGGAGGAAAATGCGGCGTATCTGCCGCAGAAAAAGGAGGAACCTATGGATAGGACAACAAAAACAATTCTAAAAGGTGTAGGTATTGCAGTGGCGGCTATTGCAGTACTTATCGTGCTGTTTAATTCGTTTTATACGATTAAGGAGCAGGAACAGGCAGTGGTAACTACGTTCGGTGTGCCGAGTACGGTGAGTGAGCCGGGTCTTCATATAAAGATTCCGTTCGTACAGCAGGTGACAAAGGTAAATACCACGATTAAGGGCTTTGCAATCGGTTATGATGAGACAACGAATCTGTCAAGAGAGGATGAATCCTTAATGATTACCTCCGACTACAATTTCGTAAATGTGGACTTTTATGTGGAGTATAAGGTATCGGACCCGATTAAGGCATTATACGCCTCGGAAGAACCGGTAATGATTTTAAAGAATATGGCACAGTCCTGTATCCGTTCCGTCGTAGGACGCAATCTCGTGGATAGTGTCATTACTACCGGAAAGAATGAAATTCAGGCAGAGATTAAGGAAAAAATAATTGCCGAGCTTGGGGAACAGGACATCGGAATCCAGCTCGTAAACATTACAATTCAGGATGCCGAGCCGCCGACAACCGAAGTTATGGAGGCGTTTAAGGCGGTAGAAACCGCAAAGCAGGGAAAAGAGACTGCAATCAACAATGCGAATAAGTATCGAAATGAAAAGCTGCCGAATGCCGAGGCTCAGATTGATAAAATTTTAAAGGAAGCGGAGGCAAAGAAGGCTGCGCGCATGAATGAGGCCGAGGGCCAGGCCGCACGTTTTAATGCGCTTTATGAGGAGTATATCAAGTATCCGCTCATTACGAAGCAGCGTATGTATTATGAGACAATGGAAAAGCTTCTTCCGGACTTAAAGCTGATTATTGACAGCAGTGACGGCTCCGTACAAAAGTGGCTGCCGCTTGAGTCATGGAATACCGGCAGTGTAACTACACCGGCAACGGCTGATTCTACGATACCACAGTAGGGAAAAGGAGGAGAATACAATGGAAGAAAATTTAGAGAGATACCCGAAAAAGTCGGGAGCAGGCAAGTGGATTGTGCTCGGAGTTGTTGTATTTGTGTTATTCCTTCTTTCCGAGACCTGTTTCGTGATTACAGAGCAGAATGAGTATAAGCTGATTAAACAGTTCGGTAAGGTAGAGAGAGTAATCTCCGAGCCGGGTATCAGCGTTAAGGTGCCGTTTATCCAGACGACGGATACACTCCCGAAGGAAATACTGATGTATGATTTACGACCGTCCGATGTTATTACCATGGACAAGAAGACAATGGTTTGCGACAGCTATGTTCTCTGGGAAATAGCCGACCCGCAGAAGTTTATTCAGACCTTAAATTCCAAAACCTATGCAGAAGACCGTATCAATACCACAGTATATAACGCTATCAAGAATGTGATTTCCAGTATGGAGCAGACAGAGGTAATCAGTGGCAGAGACGGGGGACTGAGTGATAAAATCCGTGCTAACATCGGAACATCCATGGAGCAGTACGGGATTAACCTGATTTCCGTAGAGACAAAGCATCTGGACCTGCCGAGCGATAATAAGAGTGCGGTATATGAGCGTATGATTTCCGAGCGGAATAATATTGCGGCACAATATACGGCAGAGGGTGAAGCAGAGGCAACAAAGATTCGCACGCAGACGGACAATGAGGTGGCCATCAGCTTATCCGAGGCGGAAGCAGAGGCAGAAAAGATTATTGCTGAGGGAGAAGCGGAGTACATGAGGATTTTGTCCGCCGTATATGGGGATGAGTCCCGCAGTGAATTTTATACCTTTGTACGTTCGCTGGATGCCGCTAAGGCTTCCTTAATCGGAAAGAACAAAACAGTGATTCTTTCTGAGGATTCTCCGATGGCAGCAATTTTCAATACCATTCAATAACTGCTGCAGATTTGTGGACATACCGGGCGACGGGGCGATACAGTGGAATGATGAATTACATGAGTGATAAGAGATGAAACGGAGGCAGAAAATGCATATTACATTGACGGGAAATTTAGGAAGCGGAAAATCCACGTTAGGTAAGATTTTAGAGGCAGAATATGGGTATGAGATATTTTCCACAGGAAAGGTGATACGAAAAATTGCCGAGGAACACGGTGTCAGTGTATTGGAAATGAATAAAATGATGGAAAAGGACCATAAATATGACCATATGATTGATGACACTACGGCACGGATTTCCAGAGAGCAGAAGGACAGGAAGCTGTTGTTTGATTCAAGACTTGCCTGGAACTTTGTCGAGGAGTCTTTTAAAGTATTTTTGTCGGTCAGTCTTCCTGTAGCTGCCTCCCGTGTACTTGCCGACGCGAGCAGAGGGGCTGTTGAAAGCTATGCTTCGGTTGAGGATTGTATGCAGAGCTTAAAGGACCGTGCCGCATCAGAGGATCGTCGCTATCAGGACCTGTACGGAATCGAATATTTTAATTATGCAAATTATAATCTGGTGTTGGATTCCAGTGATTGTGCACCGGATGTTCTGGCAAAAATTCTGGTGCAGGAGGCTTCTGCCGCAGAGGAAAAGCTTGCAAAGAAGGAGAAGCTCGGAACAAAGCTGATTCTCGACAAAAACCGACCGGAAGAAGACTTTGCGAAGGAACGGGCAGTCGGAAAGGTTAGTACACAGACAATCTGCGGCGTAGAATTTCTGGTGATTGAGCTGTAAGAAGAAACTGGAACCGTTGACAGTAATACATCACCATAGTGGAACGCAAAGCCGGACATACTGATGAAAAGCAGGATGCCGGAAGGAGCGTGAGACAATGGAAAGCCCAACTCTGTTTCAAAAAAAGTTCGGGAAGCTATATAAGATAATTGCAGTAACAGCGGGAGTGTACCTGGGATTTCGGTATGCACTTCCGCTGCTTGCGCCTTTTGTGGCAGCATATTTTATTGCCGGTATTGTACGTCCGGTTGCGTCATTTTTATATCACAGACTGCGTATTCCTATGAGTGTCGGTGGTACCTTTGGGGTACTGCTGTTGTTTTGTATACTGGGAGCAGGGGCTTTTTTTCTGGCCAGACTCCTCGTAGAGCAGGTGATGAGAATCATCGAAAATTACGGGGGATATCGCGACGAGGTACAGGAAGCGGCGGAGCGGCTTTGCTGCAGGGTGGACGGCTGGTTTTCTCTGAAGTCCGGTACCGCCGGGCGACTGATGGATACCGGAATTTCCCGTATCGGTGAGATGATGAGCGAGAATGTTTTACCGGTGTTATCCAGACGGTCGGTAGCGGTATTCGGAGCTTTCGTTTATGGTATTGCGGGGACAATCATTGCCTTTGTGGCATCTGTGTTACTGTTGAGTGACAGGGAAAAATATGCGGAAAGGTATCGAAACAGTTCGGTTTACAGCGAGATAAAGCAAATTCTCGACCGGTTATCGGCAGCCGGTGTGGCATATTTGAAAACGCAGGGTATCCTGATGCTGCTGATTGGAATCGTCTGCACGGTTGGCTTTTTATTTATCGAAAAAGACTATGCTTTGTTGCTCGGAATCGGTGTGGCTGTGCTGGATGCGTTTCCGGTGCTTGGCTCGGGTCTGGTTCTGGTGCCTTGGGCAATCATCAGTCTGCTAAAGGCCAATTATTTTCATTTGGCGGTATTGGCAGTTATGTACCTCCTTTGTGTACTTGTGAGGGAGGGACTGGAACCAAAGCTCTTAGGAAATAAAATCGGGCTTCCTCCGCTTTACACATTAATGGCAGTATATGTAGGAGTAAAGCTGTTTGGAGCTTTGGGAGTAATACTTGGTCCGTTTGGTCTGGTACTTATCCGGGCTATTGTGTTTAACGGGTGTGAGGAGCCGGGGTAAAGCTTTTTATGCCGCAAAGGGGAAGGGAAAGGAGTAAATGAAATGACGGGATTTCTGATTAAAGCTTTTGTAAAGAATCACGAAGCTACGCAGCAACCGGAGGTTCGCGCGGCTTACGGAAAGTTATCCGGGATAGTTGGGATTGTGTGTAATGTACTTCTGTTTGGTATAAAGTTTGTTTTCGGTACGATAACAGCGTCCGTGGCTATCACGGCAGATGCCTTTAACAATCTGGGAGATGCTTCTTCCGGGATAGTCAGTTTTCTTGGCTTCAAGATGGCCAGCCGACCTGCGGATGAAGAGCATCCTTATGGGCATGCCCGCTATGAATATCTGGCAGGGCTTACGGTGTGCGTACTGATTCTGGTAATCGGAGTGGAACTGTTAAAGGAAAGTATCCGGAAAATTATCCATCCGGAGCAGGTGGTGTTCTCCTGGATTACGGTTCTTGTGCTGGCACTTGCTATCGGCGTAAAGCTGTGGCTTGCTTATTTTAACCGGACCCTCGGAAAACGTATTAATTCCCAGACTCTGCTTGCGACAGCAACGGACAGCAGAAATGATGTGATAGCCACAGGGACCGTTATTCTGGCAACGGTGTTGTCTCATGTGACGAAGCTGGAGCTGGATGGTTATATGGGACTCGGGGTGGCCTTGTTTATTCTTTACAGCGGAGTAAAGCTGGTAAAGGAGACGCTTGATCCGATTCTTGGAAAGGCGGCGGATGAGGAACTGGTAACGGAGATTCAAAATCGGATTATGGGTTATCCCGGAGTATTGGGGACTCATGACCTGATGATTCATGATTACGGACCGGGGCGTCAGTTCGGTAGTGTCCATGTAGAAGTGGCGGCGGAAGAGGATGTACTGGCAAGCCATGATATGGTGGATAATATTGAGCGTGATTTTCTGAAAGAACTGAATCTTCATTTGATTGTACATATGGACCCTATTATTACAAAGGATGAGTCAGTTAAAAATCTCCGTTACTGGCTTTCGGAAGAGGTGAAAAAAATCAATGAAGGGCTGACAATTCATGACCTTCGTATCGTTCCCGGAACGACACATACGAATGTGATTTTTGATTGTGTTGTCCCGCGGGAAATTCATCAGAATGATGATGAGATAAAGGCTGCCATTGACAAATTAGTAAAGGAGACATATCCGGATTACAATTGTGTCATAACAGTCGACCACAGCTATGTTTCGGTAACGGAATGAACCCGGCGAATCGCTTTATTCAAAGTTTCCCGGTTGACAAATTAGTTTTTTTCGGTTATGATACACATAGATTTCCGGATTAACCGGAGAAACGTGACGAAGAAGAGGAATAGTACATCAGAGGATTCTCTACAGAGAAGGAGGATGCGGACCGCCGTATGCTGAAAGCCTCCGGGAACTACAGGTGGAACCGGCCTCGGAGTCCCGCATGAGGAATGCGGCGCATCCCTGCGATATCAGGGGAACGCAGTGCAGGCTGTGTGAGAGAGCCGGACAGGCCGGCTAAGGAGGGTGGTACCGCCGAATATTCGGTCCCTTCTACGGGGTTCCCCGTAGAGGGGACCTTTTTAGTACCGCGCGCCTCCCATTCTTACGATTGATTTGGGTCGGTTAACGGTCTGTTTCTTTTCCAAAGAGAGAACAGACCTTGTATCCAATACCGAATTCAATCGTAAGAATTCGCCACGCCCGAAGCCGGCGCGCGGGTAAAGAAGCGTTCCAGAAAAAAAGGAGGAAAGAAAATGGCAAAGGAAAAGAAAATGGTAGAAGCGATTACCTCTATGGAGGAGGATTTCGCACAATGGTACACGGATATCGTAAAGAAGGCAGAGCTCGTTGAGTATTCCGGGATTAAGGGGTGTATGATTATTCGCCCGGCAGGTTATGCCATCTGGGAGCTGATTCAGAAGGAGCTTGACCGCCGTTTTAAGGAGACCGGAGTAGAGAATGTGTATATGCCGATGTTTATTCCGGAGAGTCTGTTGAATAAGGAGAAGGATCACGTAGAGGGCTTTGCTCCGGAGGTGGCATGGGTGACACATGGCGGCGGCGAGAAGTTGCAGGAGAGACTTTGTGTGCGTCCGACCTCCGAGACTCTGTTTTGTGATTTTTATGCAAAGATTATCGGTTCCTACCGTGATTTGCCGAAGGTATATAACCAGTGGTGCTCTGTAGTCCGCTGGGAAAAGACGACACGTCCGTTCCTTCGTTCCATGGAGTTTTTGTGGCAGGAGGGTCACACCGCTCATGCCACCGCGGAGGAGGCAGAGGCGAGAACGATTCAGATGTTAAACCTGTATGCAGATTTCTGCGAAGAGGTGCTCGCAATTCCGATGGTACGCGGTCGCAAGACAGATAAGGAGAAGTTTGCGGGTGCGGAGGCTACCTACACCATTGAGGCATTGATGCATGACGGTAAGGCATTGCAGTCCGGTACGAGCCATAATTTCGGTGACGGCTTTGCAAAGGCATTTGGTATTCAGTATACGGATAAGGAGAATAAGCTGCAGTATGTTCACCAGACTTCCTGGGGTATGACGACCAGACTGATAGGTGCTGTCATCATGGTACATGGTGATAACAGCGGTCTTGTGCTTCCGCCGGCGATTGCTCCGATTCAGGCAGTCATTATCCCGGTACGTCAGGACAAGGAAGGTGTGCTTGATAAGGCGTACGAGCTTGGTACTGTCTTAAAGGGCTTCCGTGTAAAGGTAGACGATTCCGACAAGTCTCCGGGCTGGAAGTTTGCAGAGCATGAGATGCGCGGTGTGCCGCTTCGTATCGAAATCGGTCCGAAGGACATCGAGGCAAATCAGGCGGTCATTGCAAGACGCGATACGAATGAAAAGATTACGGTTTCCTTGAATGAGCTGGAGGCAAAGGTCGGAGAGCTTCTTGCGACCATGCAGAAGGAGATGTTAGAGCGTGCAAGAGTTCATCGTGATGCCCATACCTATTCCGCAACGAATATGGAAGAAATGATGGATGTGGCTGAGAATAAGTCCGGATTCATCAAAGCAATGTGGTGTGGTGATGTTGCATGTGAAGAGGCCTTAAAGGAAAAGGCAGGTGTTACTTCACGTTGTATGCCGTTTGCACAGGAGGAAATTGCGAAGACCTGTGTTTGCTGCGGCAAGCCTGCTAAGGCTCTGGTTTACTGGGGCAAGGCATACTAAGAGCACTGCCGGATAATGTGCCTGTTTTGTTGTAAGATACGTAACAGTTCCGCCTTTCTTATGCGGGATAAGTTGTGGCAAGGAAGTATTCTAAAGAGAACCATAAGGCAACGTCAGTACTTAGCGAGGTGGTTTCGAGCTTAGTACTGCTACGTTGCTGCATGAGCGAAAGCGGGTTCTCGGAGAAT
>JAQXOR010000053.1 GCA_029099805.1 Lachnospiraceae bacterium | reverse complement strand
TCTGCAATCTTCACGTCAGCAGCCTTGTTGAATAACAGGTTGAAGCCGTTGGAAGCAGTCTGGTCTACTTCGAAAGCATCAGCGCCTACAAAGGTAACAACTACCTTATCAGAAGTAGCAGTCGTCTTTGTGTACTTACTGGACTGGTAGAAAATGGAAGGTACGTGGTCCTGGATGAGAATGTGATGAATTTGATGAAAGAAACAAGGTCCTGCATATATTGATTTTGAGATGCAAAACAGCCCCCGCGGTTTCCCGCGAGGGCTGTTTACTTTAGCTTCGTTGTATTCCTGATTCAGAATTAGTAATTCTTCTTTAAGGATACTCCGATATTTACCTTGTACGGAACAAACTTTCCGGTTGTGCCAAGTGCTTCATAGAAGGTAATGGACTTCACATGGATGTAGCTACCAGCCTCAGTGTATTCTACAGAGTAATCGTTGGTAGTCTTGTTGCCATCTCTGTCAAGTACTTCGAAGCAAGCACGTAATGCTGCTTCATCAGCGGAATCTACAGACTCAGCAAGTCTCTTAGCATAGGTGTAGTTACCTGCATCACAGGTTACAGAGGTGCTGGAAGCGCCTACATATGCGAAGTAGAGGTTACCGGTGGTTGCATTTTCCTTTACCTGATATACGGTAAATACATAAGTACCTGCACCGATTTCTCTGTTCTTGTTCTGAGTAGCACTCCAGGTCTCATAGCAGATATTATTGCTCGGTGCGCCTGCTGCTGCATCCCAAACGTAGGTGCTGTACTCAACTGTTAATGCATTCTTTTCAGCATTCAATGAAACTGCGCCGGTCAAATCAGTGATATCAGCACCATTACGGGTTACAGTATAGAACAGAGCTCCTGCGGAAACGCCTGCCGGTACAACATTGTTGGACGGCTTAACGCCCTCAAGATCTAACTGACCGGTCTTAATGCCGTTCTGCTTGGTGAATACCTTGAACTCAACCTTCTTTTCATCCTCAGTACTGGTGTTTCCATCGTACGGAGTATTGTATCTAGCAATGTTACCGGAGGTAGTACCGCTAGCCTCAACGGATAAGGATTCAGTACCAACAGCCTTCTTTAAGGTTACATTGAAGGTGAAGGAAAGAACATTCTTAGCCGGGTCATTAGCAGTTGCAGTTACAACCACACGCTTGGTAATAGTAGTAACGTTTCTGCCGTTTACAAGCCAGTTGCCTGCAGCATCAATAGTCATGTAGCCTGCAGCAACCATCTCGTCAAGCATCATGCTACCGTCAACTACAACCTTATCAGCCCAACCGGTAGCACCTCTACGAGGACTGAGCCAGATAGCTCCTCTAGTGCCCTGAGAAATTACAGTGCCGTCAGCGAATGCCACCTTATCAAATGCAGCTGCAACAGTCTGACCATCTACAACAACAGAATCATTCCAGTTAGCTGCACCCCAGGTGAAACCATACTGGTCAGCAACGGTAATGGAAATCTCAGACTGGTCGAAACCATCTACGGTACCTGCTACAACGCTTGCACCGTTACCAACAACAATGTTAGAAACCTTGCTGCCTTCTGCAACAGTTACATAAGAAGCTGCGATAGTGTTCACATTCTCAGAACCATCAGCATTTAAAGTAACAAGATCTACAAGGATTGCGGAAGTACCCTGAGTAAACAGTGCAACATTGTCGCCGTTTACATCGAGAACATCCGGATTGGTGGAACGATAACGAACAAACGGAGTTACGCCATTTGTAGTAAGGTTATCGATGTATGCACCGTTAGTATACTGCTGTTCATAGTCGCCGTTCTTGGTGGTCTTAATTTTAACTACAAGATTTGCAGTGCCAAGATTTACCGGAACCTTAGAAAGAGTGGAACCCCAGTACTGAACTGCAATGTTTACAGAAGCAATGGTGTTCGGAGTAGCGTTAACGCCTACAAAGTAACCGGTAGCAGAGATGGTCTTCTCGTTTGCATTGTTATCATATTCGCCGGTATGATATACTGCGTTAACAGCAACCTGAGTACCAGCAACATTGATAATAACATAACCGTTATCTACAAAGTAGTCGGAAGTAGCAACATCTGCAGCAGAGAATACTACATATCCGGTTGCAGTATTGGTAACATCATTACCCTGCGCATCGAATAACTTGTAGGTCAACTCAGCGCCGGTGTCGCCAACATAAACAGCTACACCACCCTGAAGATTGCTCTTAGAGCTGATGGTCATGGAAACCGGAGCACCGATGGACGGAACTAAGGTAGCAACATCATCATAACCCTTTACAGAGATTTCATAGGTAGCACCGTTCTCGAAGTTGGAGAACAGGGAAACACTAGCGGTCTTCTTGTCTGTAGACATGGTAACACCGCTTACAACCATCGGAATCTTGCTGGTAGAAGTACCAACAGCGATGATCTTATTAACAGTAACATCTGCAATCTTCACGTCAGCAGCCTTGTTGAATAACAGGTTGAAGCCGTTGGAAGCAGTCTGCTTTACTTCGAAGGTGTCAGCGCCTACAAAAGTAACAACTACCTTATCGGAAGTAGCGGTTGTCTTGGTATACTTGCTGGACTGATAAGTCTCGCAGTATAAGGTGTAGTCACCAGCCTCAGCCTCCTCAGTGAAGGTGAACTTACCATTGCTCTGGTTGATTTCAACACCCTTGGACGGCTCTGCAACCCATCTGGTGTAGTCGGTTACTAAGGTACCTCTCTTAGTGGTAGACTTGCCAGCTGCATTGTACATAATTCTGTCAAGGTCAACAACACCGTTAACTTCAACAGTGGTGCCATCCCAATCTGCAGCGTTCTTAATTGCAACCTTTGCTGCGTTTTCCTTAACTTCAACAGCGGTCTTTAAAGTGGTAACCTTCTTGGTAGCCTTCTCGGTAACCTTACAGTAAACAGTAGCCTTACCTACGCCTACAGCGGTAGCAACACCGCCAGCCTTTACAGTTACAACATCTTCATTGCTAGAAGACCAAGCAAAGCTATAAGCGGTCTTCCAGTCACTCGGCTTGTTCTTTACGCTAAAATCGTAAACAGAAACATTGCCCTTACCTGCCGGCACACCCTCAGCGCCCTTGTGATTGATGCCTTCATTTAAATAAAGGATCTGACTGGACTTGTTGATGGCCATTTCGTCAGCAGCCTTTGCCTGAGCAGCCGGAGCAAAACCGGTAACAACCATTGCTGCGGCTAAAACAAAAGCAAGCTTCTTAGAGAAACTTCTCATCTTTTATCTTCCTCCTTAAATAATATGGTGTGTTATGTCCCGGTAAAAAGTCGTTCGGATTCTTCCTGGCTACTAGGTCAAATCCTTACAGCCTCTGTCTCAAGGACATAACCGTTCCAATAACAAGATGATTATAACAACAAACCATCCAAAGGTCAAGTACTTTCGCCCATATTTTGAACAAATAGAGTACTTTGAGCCCTCCCCGGTTCCTGCTATATCTTGTATTGGAATCATCGAGTTATTGCAAATGTAGTTATGTACCTGTGACAGCCTGCTTCTCAGATATCGCAATATCTAATTAGGATGTGACACGCGGTTCCCAAGACTTCTGTCAAAGTGTACCTTGTACATTCGCTCGGTTCTATATTGCAATTTGTTTGTGTCAAATTTATGTCATGCGTTTGTCATATTTGGTTCTTTTTCGTGCAGACAGAGCGAGCATGAAAAAAAGGGCTGTAACCCCGCCGAAGAAAGCAAACCTAATTCCTTCCCGGCAGTTTTACAGCCCCTGATATTCGATTGATTATTTACAGTCCCAAAAACTTCTCAACCTCTGCCTGCATCTTTTCGGTCTCACATACGGTATTGTGAAGCACCGGTGCGGTACGGATCTCTTCGATGGCATTCGGCACCTTTACGCCGGCGATACGGGACAGCTCGTCAACCAGGTCAAAATCGGACCAGCTCTCATACTTTGCATCAATCGCACCCATAACGCTTCTGGTAAACTTGTACGGACTTGCGGTAGATGCGATTACGGTCACTCTGTCATCTCCGGTTGCCTTTCGGTACTCATTGTATACATGTGCCGCAACTGCGGTATGAGTATCCATTACATATCCGGTCTTCTCATACAGGGACTTGATTGCCTCTGCAGTCTGTGCCTCGGTGGAGTATCCGCCGGTGAAATCTGCGAGACGCGCCTTCATCTCGTCGGTAATGGTATACTTTCCGGTCGTCTTTAAGGAGTTCATCAGCTCGGTCGTCTTTGCTGCATCACAACCGGCAATCATGTAGATAAGACGCTCCAGATTGCTGGATATCAAAATATCCATCGACGGAGAGGTCGTCAGGATAAACTCACGGTTTCTGTCATAGGTACCGGTCTCAAAGAAATCATACAATACCTTATTGTCATTGGAAGCACAAATCAGCTTTCCGATCGGAGTACCCATTAACTTTGCATAGTAAGCGGCAAGAATGTTACCGAAGTTACCGGTCGGAACCGTAACGTTCATCTCCTCGCCCGCCTTTAATGTACCGTCTGCAAGAAGACGGGTATAGGCGTAAACATAATATGCCACCTGCGGAACCAGTCTGCCGATGTTAATGGAGTTTGCGGAAGAGAAGCAGAAGCCGGCCTTTGCCATGCGTTCCTTTAACTCTTCGTTTCCAAACATCTGCTTTACACCGGTCTGCGCATCATCGAAGTTACCGGTAATTCCGATTACATGGGTATTGGCACCCTTCTGGGTCACCATCTGCTTTTCCTGAATACGGCTGACGCCGTTCTTCGGATAGAATACGATAATGCGGGTACCCGGCACATCTGCAAAGCCGGCCAGTGCTGCCTTACCGGTATCGCCGGAGGTTGCCGTAAGGATAACGATTTCGCCCTCGTTTTGGTTCTTCTTTGCTGCAGTGGTTAACAAATGCGGTAAAATGGAAAGCGCCATATCCTTAAAGGCGATAGTAGCACCATGGAACAGTTCTAAGTAGTAGGCACCGTCTGCTTTCTTGAGCGGTGCAATTTCTTTCACATCAAACTTCTCATCATATGCACTGTTGATACAATGCTTCAACTCTGCTTCCGTATAGTCTGTCAGGAACAGCTTCAGCACTTCATATGCCACTTCCTGATACGACATGGTAGCAAGCTTATCCAGACTTACGTCAAGCGTCGGAATCGCGGTCGGCACAAACAGTCCGCCATCCTTTGCAAGTCCCTGCAAAATAGCCTGGGACGCAGTTACGGTATCTTTTTCGTTTCTTGTACTTTTATAACGAATCTCCATAGCTCCTCCTAATCCGGCCCGTCTCCTGTCGGGTCCGCGGTATCTTACCACTTTTCTCCGCTCATTGTAGCATATTCAAAGCAGGGTTGCAAGAACAATCGTATCTTTTTCTATTTATCCTTAAAAAACTCATGGACGCCGTGACGGAAAAGGTATTGTAATGAGGTATCAAACCAGCGCATCGCATTTTGATTCGCAAGCTTTCTCGCCGCAAAATATAAAGCGCCCTGAGAATAGTCCTCACCGGCAAGTACCCGTTCTACCGCCTCTATCGTCTCCTCGGATACGGTTACCTCCCAGTATCTGCCGTCCTTAATCGGTGCGAACTGGTATGTTACACCGTTATTCTGGAATACCACTTCTGTGATGTTGTCCGGAAACTCCTCCGACACCACCCGGTTCAGGATTACGTTGGCAACCAGCATACGTCCCTTGATATCCTCGCAGGTAGCTTCCGCTTCTACAATTCGCAGAAGTACCTCCTTGTCCTCCTCCGTAATTAGTAACGGAGTCTTTCCTGCATATACCTTAATTCTTCCGCCCCAGACAGACCCTGCCGGGGATGCCATCAGCTGTAAGGTCTCCTGTTCCAGCGTTTCCATTGCATTCTGCGCCAGTACCGGAGTAGATATCTTGTCATAAATTTCTTCCGTATCTTCACAATCCTCAGCCATCCGGCTTTTCTCGATATTATATGCTGCCACCTGCAATAAGCTGCCGGCTGCCGTATCCCGAAATATCTTTTTGGCATTAAGCGCCTGATATTGCGCTGCTTTCTTTTTCGCTCCGGTCTGACTGTTTCTGCTCTCTTTCGCTGCCATTGCCTGCATTCCGGATGTCTGTCCGTGCCATACCTGTCTGCCGAATCCGATTCCGAATCCTGTTACAAGAAGCAACGCAAGCACCACCGGCACTGCAGCTCTGATCCTGCATAAAAAGCCTTTCGTTTCTTTCATACAAAGCTCCTATTCTCTATTCCATACCAACAACCTTGTCTCTGCTTCCCGCAAAGACAACTCGGGTTTGATTTTATCATCGATTTCCGGGTTGTCAATAAGTTTTCGGGTTTTTCGTTAATTCCGCACACGAATCCGTCTATTTTTTCACAATCTCTTTTACTTCCTTGTACATTTTGCATAATTTTCCAGTCCGTTTTTTGTGGCTTTTCCCCAAAAAAGTATATGTCTTTTTTTTCGTTCTTATGCTGTCGTACCTGTTTTTGCTTGTCAGCGCAGCAAAAATGCGCTATACTGATAACTGTAGTATCCGTGATTTTGCACCCATGAGGAGGTTTTTATGACAGCCGGTGTATATGAAACGACACAAAAAGACGGGACCCCTTCCTTCCGTGCTTCCTTTACCTATAAAGGAAAACATATCAGTCTGGGAAGCTTTCCGACAAAAGAGGGTGCACACCGCGCCTATCTTACAGCGGAGCTTTTGCTGCGTTCTCCGGAGGGTGCCCTTTTGTCCCTGGATGATTACGCTTCTGCCGGCAGGCCCCTTTCTTATGAAAAATGGGTCATCCTGATTAATCTGCGCGACAACGGCTTCTATATTAAGACACCGATTTACTTATATCAACGTTATTTTGTATATCATTATAATGAAGAAACTCATCTCAAATTTGATGTCGACGATTTATTTTATTATTCGAATCATAAGATAATGAAGCGGGGCGGACACTTATTTGTTTCGGATTATGGGATGCAGGTCACCTTACAGTCCCGCTACGGTATTCGGGCTCACGCCGTGGAAGGGCGCGATTACCGCTTTATCAACGGCGATTCCACCGATTTTCGCTACGGCAATCTGGAAATCCTGCACCGCTATGTCGGTGTCACATCCGAATGTAAAAAAGGCAAGACAGTGTATCTTGCAAAAATTCATGTGAACGGCGACATTATTATAGGAAGATACTCGACCGAAGAAGAGGCTGCGGTTGCCTATAACCGTGCCGCAGATTACCTGAACAGACACGGAGTCCATAAAAATTATCCGCGAAATTATATCGAAGGAAAATCAGACCGGGAATATGAGGAACTGTATCAGAACGTATGCATTTCTTCAAAATTAAAAATGAGTGTGAAATCACCGGTATCTTCCGGTTCCTGAATCAAAGAATGGTAAAATCCGCCCTTTACAGATTTCAAAAATTATGCTAGGATAGAGCAGAGTAGCACAGATGATCGCGCCCTCCGGGGTGAGGAAAGTCCGGGCTCCACAGGGCAGGGTGCCGGATAACGTCCGGTCGGGGTGACCCGAAGGCCAGTGCAACAGAAAAGAAACCGCCGGTTTGACCGGTAAGGGTGGAATGGCGGTGTAAGAGACCACCGCTCTTGCGGTAACGTAAGAGGCTGTGTAAACCCCACTCGGAGCAAGACAAAACAGAAAGCGATACGGCGGCCCGTCGTGCTTTCGGGTATGTCGCGTTTTGCATCTTACGGTGCAAAGGAGCTGTGCGGTAACGTACAGTCAAGATAGATGATCATTTGATACAGAACCCGGCTTACAGTGCTACTCATTTTTCAGGCAAAAAGAGTGGTCGCGCGAATGAAATGCGCGATTCCCGCTCTTGCGATAGAGAGTATGCAAAAAAAGTTGCAGCCCCTTCGTTATCACACCTTAAAACAGCTTCCTCCCACAAATTCCCTCATAATTGAATTCTGCGGTATATCATCGCTTCCCGCTCCCAGGAAATAGTCCAGGAATTTCAACAGGCGCTTTGCTTCGGTATATGCAGGCGAATCCACCGGAACACTGAATAACAGCGGCTCTGCATACTGCTTCAGTACTGCCAGCTCATAGAGCAGCGCCGAGTTAAACATCACATCACAGTCCTCCTGGTACGGGAATATATTATCCTGTTCCCCGCGACGAACCGACGGCCACATCATAATGGTACGCTCCGCGGATGACCCTCTCGTTCTTGCATCCCGCACAATACGACGGATCAGTCTGCCGTCTGTCGTCGGAATCCGGTTGTGCTCATCAATATTTAACTGCGTCAGGGCACTGATATAAATCTTAAATTTATTGATTCGCGGCAGTGAATGAGACAGCAGATCGTTCAGTCCGTGAATTCCCTCAATCACAAGGATGTCATCCTTTCCCAGCTTCTTTTTATTCCCTTTGTACTCTCTTTTTCCGGTCTTAAAGTTAAAGCTCGGAAGCTCTACCTCTTCGCCCCGTAACAATGCGGTCATATCTGCATTAAACTGCTCTACATCAATTGCACCGAGACATTCAAAATCATAATTACCATCCGCATCGACCGGAGTTTTTTCCCGGTCCACAAAGTAGTCATCTACCGCAATCGGATGCGGATGCAGACCGACTGCACGCAGCTGGATGGACAGCCGGTGGGAAAATGTTGTCTTTCCGGAAGAGGACGGACCCGCTATCATAACAAACTTTACATTTCCTCTCTTGTAAATCTCCTCTGCCACCTCTGCAATTTTCTTTTCCTGCAGTGCCTCCTGAATCAGCACAATATCATTAAAATCACCCTTTGAAATTGCCTCGTTCAGGTCCCCGACCGTCTCGATTCCCATTCTCTTTCCCCACAGGTTGGATTCCTGAAAGGTAGCAAACAGCTTTTCTCTCCGGATAAACTTTCCCATGCAGTTCGGCTGCTTAATATCCGGAAGCAGCAAAAGGAAACCGTCCTCATATGGGAAGAAATCAAAATAGCGCAGTACCTCCGTAGATTCCGGCATATATCCGTAAAAATAGTCCTCAAAGCCTCCCAGATTATAAATATTGGTCTTTGAAACACGGCGGAACCGGAATAATTTTTCTTTGTCATACATCTTATGACGGTGGAACATTTCCACTGCTTCGGCTGTCGAGACGGAACGCTTATGGAAAACGACCTTCTCCGCCACCAGATGGCGCATTTCCTTCTTAATCAGCCGCGCCGTATCCTCATTCAACTCTACGTTTCCGTCTATTTCTCCGTAATACCCGTTTCCAATTGCATGTTCAATCCGGACCTTCTCGATTTTGTCCTTTCCGAACACCTTATAAATCGCACAAATCATCATAAAGAACATTCCGCGGATATACGTGCGGTTACCATCCTTATCCGCAGTCGTTAAAAACTCCAGTCTGCAATCCTGATCGAGCGTTTTGCTCAGTTCGCAGAGATTTCCGTCCCTACTTGCCAGAATGATATCATGTACATACTCTGCCTCAAACTGCTTTGCGAATTCAGACAGCTTTGTTCCCCTAGCCACCTTATGTACCCCGTTCTTCATTGTTACCGTTACCATGTTCTCCATAAGCAACCACCTTTCCAAATAACCTTTCTTTTGCCGCTTCGTTCTGCCTCAGACGCTGCAAAAGCTCTTCCCTGCGTCTTCCGGCTTTTTCTGTTCCGGCATGTTCCAGCCCTTTCAGAACCTCTAGTCCCTTTCTGTATTCCTCTGCAAGAAACTCCTGCAATACCGAATAGGCCTGCTTCTTAAACCGCTTCCCGTATAAATACTCCTCGTCTGTCCATTCCGTTTCCTTTCCGTGTTCCGCCCGCAGTATCACGTAATACTTTCCATCCTCGGACAGCATGTCCTCTTCCGCAATCCGAAATCCTATGCCATGCAGAAAACGACGAAGAGAGGCTGTCTCCGACTGCGGCTGCAGAACCAGCTCCGTTGCAGCAGCCACTGTTTCCGGGAACGCAGAAAGAATCCGTTCCATCAAAGGACCTCCCATCCCGGCAATCAGAAGAGTGTCCGCTTCTCCCGGCAGGAGTGCTGTCAGTCCGTCCGAAAGCCGCAGGCTGATTTTCTCCTCCATCCCGAACTTCTCTACATTATCCTTCGCTCTCGCCAACGGTCCCTCATTCACATCCATCGCCACTACCCGTGGGGCAATTCCCTGCTCCACCAGATAGATTGCAGTATACGCATGGTCACAGCCTATATCTGCGGCGCGGTTCCCGTGGCTGACCATAGCTGCCGTACGTAGCATACGCTCCGACAAAAAACCTGCCACGCCGCGTTTCCCCACTCTGTGTTCCATTGTATTCTCCTTATTCCAAATAATCTCTCAGCTTTTTTGAACGACTCGGATGGCGCAGCTTACGAAGTGCCTTTGCCTCAATCTGACGAATCCGTTCCCTCGTCACATTAAACTCACGACCCACTTCCTCTAAGGTCCTTCCTCTTCCGTCATCCAGTCCGAACCGCAGGCGAAGCACATTCCGCTCCCTTTCGGTCAGAGTATCCAGGACCTCACTGATCTGCTCCCGAAGCAGGGTAAAGGTCGCCTGATCCGCCGGTACCGGAATATGATCATCCTGAATAAAGTCCCCCAGATGGCTGTCTTCCTCTTCTCCTATCGGTGTCTCCAGAGAAACCGGCTCCTGTGCAATCTTCTGAATTTCCCGCACGCGGTCCAGAGACATATGCATCTCTTTTGCGATTTCTTCCGGAAGCGGCTCTCTTCCGTACTCCTGCAGGAGCTGCCGCTGCACGCGGATTAATTTATTAATCGTCTCTACCATATGCACCGGAATACGGATGGTTCGTGCCTGATCCGCAATTGCCCGTGTGATTGCCTGCCGAATCCACCAGGTAGCATACGTGGAAAACTTATAGCCCTTGCGGTAATCAAACTTCTCTACCGCCTTAATCAGACCCAGGTTCCCTTCCTGAATCAAATCCAGGAACTGCATTCCCCTGCCTACATAGCGTTTTGCTATACTCACAACCAGACGAAGGTTCGCCTCTGACAGCCTCTTCTTGGCGGTCTCATCTCCTGCCTCCATCCGAATTGCCAGCTCCATCTCTTCCTCTGCGGACAGGAGCGGCACTTTTCCGATTTCCTTTAAATACATCCGCACCGGATCCTCCAGGCTGACACCCTCCGGAACCGACAAATCGAGGTTTTCCAGCTCCTCACTCTCGGCATCGTCATCCAGCAAAAGCGCATCATCCGGCTCTTCCTCGTCCATCGTAATATCGCTGATCCGGAGTACATCGACGTTATTTGCCTCCAAAAACTCATAAACCTGTTCCGTCGCCGCCTCATCCAGCTCTATCTCTGACATAAAATCCGCAATTTCCTGATATTCCAATACATTCTTCTTCTTTGCCGCATACGCCAGCAATTCTTTCATTTTCGCCTGAAAACGTTCCATATTCTCTTCCATATGCTTCCTCCATACTGCACATTGTTTCCGACATTGCGGAAAAATATACCTGCTGCCTACAGTCCCGCCTTTGTTAATGTGGTATTCAAAGCTGCCTGCTCCGCAATCGCCTTCTGCATTGCCTCCAAATCCCCTGTTTCCGCTGCACGACCCATTCGCATTTCGATACTGCTCTGCTTCACCTTACGAACCGTTTCCGCAAAAGCCTTTGCCTTTTGCCCCTCATCGAGTTCCCCCAAAAGCGTCGTCTGAAACAGCTCTGCAGCCTTTGCCTGTTCCTCCTTCGTCTCGTATCTGTTTAAAATACGCGCCGGTGTTACCATTCCCTCCTTTTCGTATTGTTCAAACACCTCTTTTGCTGCCCCGTAATAAAACTCATCGGTAAAATCCTCTGCCGTCACGATTCCCTTTACCTTGCCAAGCAATGCCGGGTCTGTCGTCAGCCACGTCAGAAGCAGCTTCTGTGAGGTGTACAGTCCTCCTTCCGCTTTTTGCTTTTTCCGCTCCGTATAAACCGGCTCTTTCCTCTCTTCTCCCGGCATCTCCGCACTTCCGTATTGATTTACCAGACGGTTCAGCATGTCAAAGCCTATCTGATATTCCTTTGCAATCGCCTCTGTATAGGTCCTCCGTTCCAGCTCGTCCGTAAACTGAAGGAGCTTCTTCGCCGTTTCACGGAAAAACTTTGTTTTCTGTTCCGGGTCGGAAAAATCAAACTCACTCTTTAGTACATCAATTTCAAAATAAAAGCTGTTTCTTGCCGCCGCAATCCGTTTCTCATATTCCTCCGCTCCCAGTGCCTTTATAAATTCGTCCGGGTCCTTATACGGCTTCATATTGATTACTTTGGCGGAAATCCCTGCCGCCCGTAAAATCGGAATCGCCCGCAGCGCCGCCTTCTGTCCTGCTCCGTCGCTGTCATAGGTAATATAAACCTCCTTCACATACCGGGCAATCAGATTTGCCTGCAGTCCCGTGAACGCGGTACCGAGAGAGGCCACCGCATTGGTAAACCCGGCCTGATGCAGGGAAATTACATCCATATATCCCTCACAAAGAAGAAAATAGCTCTTCCTCGACTGTCTTGCATAATTCAGTGCATATAAATTCCGGCTTTTATCAAAAATCATTGTCTCCGGAGAGTTCAGATATTTCGGTTCGCCGTCTCCCATTACTCTGCCGCCGAAGCCGATGACCTTGCTGTTCCCATCCATAATCGGAAACATGGCACGATTCCAGAACTTGTCATATACCCCGCGTTTCTCATCAAAGGTAAATAATCCGCTCTCCTTTAATATCTCATCCTCATACCCACGTGCCTTTAAATACCGGTACAGCTCCCTGCCGCTCTTATCGGAATACCCCAGCCCGAACCGGGTAATGGTCTCATCAGAAAGCCCTCTTTTTTTAAAGTACTGATACGCCGGTTTTCCTGCATCGCTCTTCATCTGCGCATAATAGAACCTTGCCGCCTCTTTATTAATATCAAACAGGCGCATTCTGCGGTCCGCGCGTTTTTTTGCCTCCGGAGTAAACTCTTCCTCCGGGAGCTTTATCCCCGCACGCTCTGCCAGATGTCTGATTGCCTCCGGAAAGGTAAAATTCTCATACTCCATCAAAAAAGTAAATACATTGCCCCCGACACCACAGCCGAAGCAATGATACATCTGCCTTGTTCCGCTGACAGAAAAGCTGGGCGTCTTTTCTCCGTGAAACGGACAAAGTCCCATGTAGTTTGCGCCCTTTTTCTGAAGCTTAATATAGGAGCCAATCACATCGACAATATCGCTTCCGGCTCTTACCTCTTCTACTACTTCATCCGAATAATACATAACAACCTCTCATTCTATCGCAGCCCGTCCCTATTGATGGGCTTGTGGTATCAAAGAACCTTCCCGGACTATAAGGAACACAGAATCAATATACGTTCCACGCATTTGGAATCATAATTTCCGTATAATTTACCGTTGCAAACCGGTCCGTCATACCGGCAATATAGTCACACACCACACGGGAAATCTTTTCTCCGTTCTCTATCATCCGAAGATACTTTCCCGGCAAAAGCTCTACATTTTTCATATAATACTCGTATAACTGCTCTATCATTTTCTCGGCCTTCGATTCCTGCCCCTTCGCCGTCGGATTCGTATATACACTTTCAAACATATACAGGCGCAGGTTCAGCATTGCCTCCTCCACCGCCGGCGACATGCAGATATCCCCCGCCTCTTCACTGGTAATGATAATATCATGAATCAGCGTATTCAGACGTTCTCTCGGAGAATGCCCCAAAACATTCGTATAAAGCTCCGGAATATCCTCCTCTCTGATAATATGGCCTCTGATTGCATCATCGATGTCATGATTGATATAAGCGATTTTATCCGAAAGACGCACGATTTTTCCTTCCATCGTGGACGGACGGCCCTTGGTCTGATGATTCAGAATACCGTCCCTCACCTCTTTGGTCAGGTTCAGTCCCGCCCCCTGCTTTTCCAGACGTTCTACCACGCGGATACTTTGCTCGTGATGCTCAAAGCCTCCCTCACACACCCGGTTCAACGCGCGCTCCCCGGCATGTCCGAACGGAGTGTGTCCCAAATCATGCCCCAGAGCAATCGCCTCGGTCAGGTCCTCATTTAACCGCAGTGCCTTCGCTATCGTCCTTGCATTCTGGGAAACCTCCAGTGTATGGGTCAGACGGGTCCGGTAATGGTCCCCCTCCGGTGCCAGAAACACCTGCGTCTTCCCTTTTAAACGCCGAAATGCCTTACAGTGCAGAATCCGGTCACGGTCTCTCTGATACTCCGGACGAATATCACACATTTCCTCCGGTATATCACGACCCTTTGTCTCATCACTAAACGCAGCCTTTGAGCTGAGATATTCATGTTCTCTTTGCTCCATTCTCTCGCGAATCGTCATTATGTCCTCCTTCTCCTGCGTATGCGGCTCCGGCAATTTCCCCTGTATTAGTATAATACGACAAAAAAAAGGGAATTCCTTTTTCTTTGAAAGAAATTCCCTGATTTTATTCAAAAAGATACAAGGTGTAAAACAGACCGCAACCAATCCCGCACCTTACATCGTAACGGTTACTTTCTCCAGATGCCAGATATCCTTTACATACTCCTCAATGGTACGGTCAGAGGAGAACTTGCCGCAGCATGCCACGTTCAGGATTGCGGACCTTGCCCAGCCCTCACGGTCACGGTACTTTGCCTCTACCTGCTTCTGTGCATCCTTGTACGCATGGAAATCCTTCAGGATAAAGTACTGGTCCTGACCCACGAGAGAATCATACAGCTCACGGAACATCTGCGGATTACCTACAGAGTAGGTACCATCAATCAGACGGTCGAGGACACGGTGAATCTCAGCATCCTGCTCATAAATCTCTCTCGGACGATAGCCGCCGTTATTCTCATAGGCAATTACCTCGTCTGCGCTCAAGCCGAAAATAACTGCATTTTCAGCGCCTACTTCCTCTACAATCTCTACATTTGCCCCATCCATGGTACCGAGGGTAATTGCTCCGTTTAACATAAACTT
Source organism: Lachnospiraceae bacterium (assembly GCA_029099805.1). Lineage (GTDB taxonomy): Bacteria > Bacillota > Clostridia > Lachnospirales > Lachnospiraceae > SIG307. The sequence continues at coordinate 12,038 of JAQXOR010000053.1, read as the reverse complement.
CATATTACCGGTACCGGATGCCTCCTTACTGGCGGTAGAAATCTGCTCCGAAACATCGGCTGCCGCAAAAATCCACTCTGCGTTGGATACGCGGTAGTTTTCAATAAAGACTACCTTAATTCTTCCGGCTACCAGCGGGTCATTATTTACCACATCACCCACACTGTTAATCAGCTTAATGATTGCCTTCGCTCTGCGATACCCGGCCGAAGCCTTCGCACCGAAAATAAAGGTACGCGGATAAAACTCCATTGTCGGATTTTCTTTCATCTTTTCATATAAATACATTACATGCAAAATATTCAGAAGCTGACGCTTATACTCATGCAGACGCTTTACCTGAACGTCAAAAATAGAATTCGGATCTACCTCGATACCGTTGTGCTCCTTAATGTAGGCTGCCAGGCGGAGCTTATTCTGATACTTAATCTTCATAAACTCTTCTCTTGCCACAGCATTGTCTGCATACGGAGCGAGCCCCCTGATGACCGGGAGGTCCGTAATCCAGCCGTCGCCTACCTTATCCGTTACCCAATCGGCAAGAAGCGGATTACCGTGAAGCAGGAAACGTCTCTGGGTAATACCGTTAGTCTTATTATTAAACTTCTCCGGCCATAGCTCATAGAAGTCCTTCAGCTGCTGCTTCTTTAAAATCTCTGTATGAAGTGCCGCAACACCGTTTACGGAAAAACCGCCTACAATAGCGAGATTTGCCATACGTACCTGTCCGTCGTACAGGATTGCCATCTTCTTAATCTTCTCCTCATTGCCCGGATACATTCCACGCAGCTTATTCTCAAACTGACGATTAATCTCCTCAATAATCTGGTACACACGCGGAAGTAAGGTCTTAAAGAGGGAAATCGGCCACTTTTCCAGAGCCTCTGCCATAATAGTGTGATTCGTATAGGCACAACACTTTTTCACCACATTCCATGCTTCGTCCCACGAAAGGAAATAATCATCCAGCAAAATACGCATCAGCTCTGCCACCGTTACTGTCGGGTGGGTATCATTGAGCTGGAAGCAGACCTTCTCATGAAGCTTACGGATGTCGTCATGATTCTTCATATACTTTGCCACCGCACTCTGGATGCTTGCCGATACAAAGAAGTACTGCTGCTTTAAGCGAAGCTCCTTACCTGCCATATGATTATCATTCGGGTAAAGCACCTCACAAATCGTTCTTGCCAGATTCTCCTGCTCCACCGCCTTCTGGTAATCTCCCTTATCGAAGGAATCCAAATTGAAATTATTGATAGCCTCCGCATCCCAGATACGAAGCGTATTTACAATGTTATTGCCGTATCCGACTACCGGCAGGTCATACGGAACCGCAAGAACCGACTGACAATCCTCCTGGATAAAGCGGTCACGCCCGGTCTCTGCATCCCGTACCATCTTTACATAACCGCCAAACTTCACCTCTACCGCATATTCTGCGCGCTTAATCTCAAACGGATTTCCGTTCTTTAACCAGTTATCCGGCATCTCTATCTGATATCCGTTCTCAATCTTCTGCTCAAACATACCATATTTGTAACGGATGCCGCAGCCGTATGCCGGGTATCCGAGACTGGAAAGAGAATCCAGAAAACATGCTGCCAGACGACCGAGACCACCGTTACCGAGAGCTGCATCCGGCTCGGTATCCTCGATTACATCCGGGTCAATTCCAAGCTCCTCCAGTGCCTCTCTGATTTCCTTATATGCCTTTAGGTTAATCATGCAGTTACCGAGTGCACGTCCCATTAAAAACTCCATGGAAAGATAATACACCGTCTTTGCATCCTGCTTCTCATACTGCTTATGAGTTTCCATCCACATATCTACAATATAATCCTTTACGGCATATGCAACCGCCTGGAACAGCTGTACCTGGGATGCATCCTCAATGCTTCTGCGAAATAATACCTTTAAGTTATTTGTGACTTCTTTTTTGAACTCTTCTTTACTAAATTCCATGTGTCTGTCCTCCGTTTGTTTCCGGTTTTGAAATTCATTCGGTCTCCTAAGGATATTACATATAGGGCTGTAGACCCAATACATTTCATATAGTATACCGCAGAAATCTCAAAAATACAACAGTTAGTGAAAAGTCTTTTTCAAAAAAATCAGAGGCAGCCGCAGCCGCCTCTGATTTTTTGTTCTTATTCTATTCATCAGCCAATAGAAATACACATTTAGTCTCAGTCTCTACCCCTGATTCAGTGCTCTCTACCATAGAATCAACCAAGGAGACATAAAAAAAATCCCCTTCTTGATTTACGCACAATATAGTATCACACTTCACATCCCCAACTAAATATTCCTCCCTGCAAATTTCCTTCAGCTTCTGCTTTACTTTTTTATCAATATCCGTACGCTTTGCCACTGCTTCCTTCTTATTATCAAACATACCGACTGCATTTAGCTGTAGATTACAGAGTTGCCCTGCCTCATTCAGAGTCACAAAAACTGTTTCGCACGTCTCATACCCCTTAAATTCCCTAATATAGGTAAACGTATATCTGATTTCGCTCTCATCTCCGTTCCCCGCATAAAAATAATCATAATTTTTATAACTGCAATCTGCCACTCCATCCTTCTCTTCGAATAGAGTAACTCTGGTAGAGCACTCCGATGTATACTTGCCTATATTGATATATTCTTTTACAACACTATCCGCAATCTGCTTATAATCCTTCTCCTTTTCTAATTTTACCTCCTCATTCTTCCTTATATCAATTGCATCTCCGGCATAGCAGCAAATCCCGGCTATCTCCTCCGTATTCTCAACAAATGCAAATTCAATATCTCCGGCGTAATAATAATCTTCCGCATATGGCAAAAACTCCTTTGCGTCCGTTTCTGCATATGTAAGTTCATATACTTCTCCCATAAAACGAAATTCTCGTGTTTCTTCCGCTACTGATTCATTTGTTCTCACCATACTCTCATAACGATATGTTTCACCGCTATAATCAAAATACAGATTATCATCATTCATTCCGGAGTATTCATATATCCTTAGGTCATTTCCTTTTCCGCAAGCCATCAAACAAATACTCATTAAGAGTACAAACGATAATGAAACCTTTTTCTTCATGCTGATATCCTCCTTAATCCACAAACGTATAGTACCATGCACCTCGATAAAGCATAGAATCAATCCCTTCCTTCAAAAAAGGATGCTTATTCTCCGCTTTTGTAACTGCATTATTAGTCGCTTCGTCAATATTTTTCCCCTCTGACAGATACTTAAAAAAAAACTCTGTCCATGTATTTGCGGTATTGCAATAAATTGTCTCTGAAAATCCAACCGCCGTCTTAGCACCTTTCTCTGTTGATGCCACAACAAGATTTCTTGTGTTCGTACTTGAAACCCCGCCCGCAGCAGTATAACACCCAACAAATGCTACCAACTTTACTCCTGATAATTCTCCTGCATCAAGATTTTCTATATCACTATTATACACATTCCCGTTGTTAAACACTATATAATTACCTATACTGTTTCCGGCATTATCTAAAAAACGATTTCCATGGCTTCTCGTCACCACAATCTCTCTATTAGGCAAACGAGTCATAAAACTATCCGGTGTAAGATTCGTAGTTTTTATAATCTGACTATTTAAATATCCCATTTTATTTAAATAGCCGTCTATCTCGTCATACACCGAGGAATGATCATGTCCCTCATCTTTAACCGATGTCAATTCTACCAGTCTGGCCTCAGCTATAGAAGCTGGCAACAGGCATCCCAAAAGTGCTAGCAATGCCGTAGCTTTTCTTAATTTTTTTCTCATAAAAAATCTCTTCTCTTGCATTCTCTTTTTTCACCTTACAAAACAGTTTCTACACACATTAAGCATCCGCTAAGCTTCTTTCCCTATTCCTCTTCCTTCCCACCATTACCGGTGATTAATCCAATTAACCAATCCCAATTAAGTCCGTACGGCATACTCACAGTCCTCCTTCCCCTTATTTGTACATGTCACATCCAAAACGATTGTAACATCAGAACTCCCTTCACTACAACAGTCATCCCATGAACGACACCTTTTTCCCACAAACGACAAAAGAGGCAAGCTAAGCCTGCCTCCGTAATCACATTTTGAGTAATCAAAATTTTTATTATGCAGAGAAACATACCTCTGCCGTAAAACATTTCCCCTCGCATTGATAGGTCACTGTTCCTCCGTATTTTTTCACCGCCCGTGCCACATTTTCACTTCCGATTCCGTGATTTTTTTTGTCCGCTTTCGTAGTAAGTAAGCGGTTATTCTCTATCTTTACCTTATCAGACACGGAGTTTTCTACCACGAGGCATAAAGTCTCCTCATAGCTCCCCACCTGCAATTTGATGTAGCGTTCCTTGGCCTCTCCGACTTGCTTGCACGCCTCTATAGCATTCTTCAGTAAATTAGATAAAATAATACAAAGGTCATATTCTTCTACCCTCGTCCGGCTCGGCAAAGCACCTTCTACCGTAAACCGGATTTCCTTTTCTTTTGCCTCCTGCTCGATTCGACCAAGAATCGCATCCGCCCCATGATTTCCGGTATATACCTTTCGTTCATACCGGACCGTTTCTTTTATCATGCTGTCAACATAGCTTTTCAAATCAACACTTTCCACACCTTCACAATACGCCTGTAACACCTGCGTATGTGCCTCCATATCATGCCGGAAACGGCGTAGTTCTTCGTCCTTCGCCACAATATCGGTGTAATACTCCTTCTGAAGCTGCATATAATCCTCCAGCGCCCGATTCTGTTCTTGTAACCTGATTTCGCGGTGCACTACAATTCCTTGCCAAACAGCCAAAACAGCAAATACAATGCACGCAACCGAAACCGCCACTCCCGCAAATGTGGCATCCATTCCCAATTCCGGATATTTCGACATGTTTTGTATTGGCCCGAGCATAAAAAGTTCACATACCGCCACCGTATAAAACAAAACATACTGCTTGACATCCAAATGCATCTGTGACAGCTCTATTTTTTTGAATTTACACCAAGCACTCCATACTCCCATAAGAAGCATCGGCGCACATTGGCATGCTATCCCTAAATAATCATTCTCTAACACAACCGCTTCCGTTACACCTAACATATTTGCCATTAAAAAAGACACACTCACAGATACCACGGATGCCATAATTACCGCAAAAGGATACAGGCCCAGCAATGTTCTTTTACGTCCGGACAACATAAAAAGAGGCACAGCCAGCATGGTAAAAAAACTCATCCCCTTAGCATCCCGTAATCCGGAATTCTCCAAGAACAGCAAATGTCCACACACCACTATCGCTACCGTCAGTACAATCTTCCACTTCCTTTTTACAGGAGACGCACCGAAAATGGTTGTATATACCATTGTCATATTGATAAACTCCGTTGCCAGATGCAACAGCAAAATCAGTCTGTTTTCCATCATATCCGTTTTCTCACCTTATCACTGATATAGGACGCATACGCTTCCCTGACCTGTTCCTTATATTTTCGTCCTATCGGTATTTCTTCTTCCGAATTTCTTACCTTAATTACCTCCCCCACACTCACCACGTTTGCCAGATTCACCAGGAACGACTTATGTACACGGAGCACAGAATAGTCCTCCATACTCTGCTCCACTTCCCCGATTTTTTTACTGATAACAAAGTATTCCATCCTTGTCATGTCGGAAGCATAGCTATATATTTCCGTATAACTTCCCGAAGCCTTAAAATACACAATATCGTTTAATCGAATACTTTGCTCTTTTCCATTATATCCGATGAATACCAGCTCCACATTTTCCCGCTTTTCTTCTCTTACAATCGTAAGCATTTTTTCTACCCGCTCATAAGCCGGCGGCTTCGGAATAAACCCGATGGTCTTTTGTCCGAAAGCATCAAACACCTTATCCTTGTGACTTGTGACAAACACGATTCGTTCTATCACTCTTTGCCGTAGGAGCTGTTCCTTCAACCGAATCCCATCCAAGCCGTTCATCTCCACATCAAGAAACAGCAAATCAATCGGGTCGCTGTTCTGTTTCGTACTATAAGCCAGCACAGCCTCCCCCGATTCGAATTCGATGTAGTTATGTTCTGTTTTATGTTCACCAAAATATAATTCGCACAACCTCCTTACTTCCAGCCGTGCGTATTTCTCATCATCGCAAATTCCGATTCGCATAGTTTTCCTCTATCTTTTATAAGTATCCTAACTTTACCAAAAGTAACTAAACTTTAGGATTAAAGCTCTACACACAATATATCACAAAAGTATACTTTACACAAGATAAACACCACTTAAAATCAAACTCTGCTCTTACTTCACCTCATTCAACAAAGGAGAACCTTCCTCAATCGGCCGCTCTGTTGTCAGGGTAATTTTTCCGTCTTTCACAGAATAGAAAAGACTCACCAACGCAGCACTGCTTTTTTGTTTCTCCCCACTTGCAATCTCACCGTGCTGCAGGGCAGAAATCCAAAACGCAATTTCTCCGTTCTCTGCTTCTCCTATATAGTTAAATTGAAAAGTCTCAAAACACTTCAATCCAAGATCTTTCTCATCTTCAATCCGATAACCATAGGTTTCCTCTTTAAACTTCTCATACAAGCGGGTATACGCATCGGTACAGGTAGTTCCCTCTGCGTCCGTGATTTCAAATCCCGGTGCTTTGATTTCCAAAATTCCCGCACTGTAAATTCCGGAATTTCCGATTCCAACCTTTGTTTCAAACGGTGTCTGAACATCCTCCGTTTTCTCCGACAACAATTCCGCAAATACCCTGACTCCGGAGTCCGGCTTGGAGCCTCCCCACGATTTCACGCTTACACCATTCCCTTTGTTGCATGCACAACAAAGCAGTAAAAGAAACAGCAATGCAGAAATCACTTTGCTCTTCTCATTCCTTACAATATACATCCTTGTCATATCCGGTTCATCATCCCCCTGCTCATCCCTCTATGTGATATATCTGGATTCTCCCATTTTGTCCATCCTTGATTGATTCATAAAATTTATCTATTGTTTTACATATCTCTGATTCTTACTGTTCGGTTTATCCGGTAAAGTCATTCGAATCAACCCGGATTTCATGGCAGGATTTAAATAATTTTTACGAAGCGTTTCTTTCGACTTTAAGCCCAACTGCGCCATGATAGCATTTGATGTATATGGAACATCATATTCCATACAGTCAAGTAATCGTTTCACATACTCAGATGTATCCGCATCTGCCTTATATACCTGAATCATAACCTCATCTAAAATCCTGTCTATCATTTCAAGCATAAACTCAATGAATACATCTGAATTTCCATTCACATGGCATTTGGCAATAGCATCATAATAAGCATCCTGAAATTTTTCAATCTGACTCTCCAGCGGAATATATTCAAATATAGTTCGCCATCTATATAAAATGACTGTATGCCACAGTCTCGCCATTCTGCCGTTTCCATCGGCAAACGGATGAACAAACACAAACTCATAATGGAATACCGCAGCCATAATTAACGGATGCACTTTTCCCTCATTCTTCTTTACCCATGATAATAAATCTTTCATCAGACCGCTTACCATATCAGGCGGTGGCGCAACAAAAATGCATTTATTACCCGAAAACACACCTTCATTGCCTTTTCTAAACGCACCTGATTCATTTACGGTTCTGTAAGTCATGATTCCATGAATTTTTTTTAAATCTGTTATACTCGAAGGATTGATTTCTGCTATCTTTTCATAGGCTTCATAGGCATTTTTTACTTCCTGAATCTCTTTTTGATCGCCAAAAACGAGATGACCGTTGATAACATCTCTAACCTCGGATAGAGATAGAGAGTTTGCCTCAATTTTTAACGAAGAATGAATCGAAAGAATTCTATTGTTCTTCCTCAAATGTGATTTAGATTCCAGTTCCTTATGACTGCTAATCCTCCCGACCTTCTCGGATATATCTGAAACAAGTTCAAGCATTCTATTCGAGATTGTATATGGTGGTGCATATTCGCCCATTTCAATCGCCTCCATCTTGCTTATTATCTTGCTTATTATCTTACCCGATTTTTAAGAAAATATCAAGTTCCGGTTCAAAGAAAATTCGCAAACAGCGGGCATAACAAAATCGGCAGAAAAATCGCCGGTACAAAATTCATGACCTTGAATTTGGAAATTCCGAGCATATTCATCGCCAGACCGATAATAATCACGTTCCCTACACAGTTCATCTCCGCAATGACCGGGTCGGTCAAAAACGGCTCAATAAACCCGGCTAAAAGCGTAATACTTCCCTGATATGCAAATACAAGTCCCGCCGAAAGCAGTACCCCGACGCCGAGAGAGGATGCAAAAATAATCGCCGCCACACAGTCCAGCACCGACTTTGCAAACAGCGTCTCATGCTGTCCCGTCAAACCGCTCTGCAGAGAGCCGACAATCGCCATGGCGCCGACACAAAACAGGAGACTTGCGGTCACAAAGCCCTCTGCCAGAGAGACCTTCCCTGAAAACCTTTTTCCGGCAAACTTACGCTCTATCCATTTGCCAAGTCTGTTAATTTTATCATCCAAGTCCACCGCTTCACCGATAATTGTTCCGACTACCATAGAAACAATCAGCACCAGCGTGTTCTCTCCCGCAAGACATCCGCTGATACCGATATAAAGCGTACAAAGTCCCAGCCCCTTCATCAACGTATCCGAAAGTCTCTCCGGAAGACCTTTTTTCAAAAACAAACCGATTGCACCGCCTAACACTATCGCAGCAGCATTCACTATTGTACCTAACATACTTCCTCCAACTTTACGGGCTGCCGTAGAAATCTTGCCTCAGGCGGCTCTTTCCGTCAGAAGGAAAAGCTTTGGGACTCTCCTTTTGACGGAAAGAGCCGCCGCATGACACCTCACACGGCAGCTCTCGAATCTTTTCCTAGTTTTTCTTTACTGCAAGCGTAACATTCTCCCCGTTCAAATCCCATTCCTTCACATAGCCGTCTGCCTGACCGAATACCAGGCTGTCAGCCAGTACCACGGTCTTCACCTCTGCCTCGTTCTTTGCAAAGAGGTCAGCCAGCTTATTATTGCCGGATACATATAAGGTAATGTGGTCCATCACCTCAAAGCCTGCTTCCTTACGCATCGTCTGTACCTTGGAAATAAGCTCTCTTACATATCCTTCCTCGATTAACTCCGGTGTCAGGTTCGTATCAAGCACAACGGTTACTCCGCCGTCTGCCTCGGATACATAACCTTCCTTCTGTGCGGATTCGATTAAGAGATCCTCTGCTGTTAAGTCCTCTGCCACACCTTCCACGGTTACGGTGAGTTTTCCGGTGGCATTCAGCTCATCCATTGCCGCATTGCCGTCCAGTTCGGTGAGTACGGTACGAAGTGCATTTAATCGGCTACCGAAACGCTTACCGAGGGTCTTTAACTGCGGCTTAAAGGTGTAAGAGGTAAAATCACGCACATCGGTTGCGAATACCACCTTCTTAACATTTAACTCATCCGCAATAATCTCGTTAAAGAATGCCGGAAGCTCACCCTCTTCGGACTTCACATACATTGTACCGATTGGCTGACGCTGCTTGATGTTTGCGGTATTTCTTGCCGCACGGCCAAGTACAACAATGCTCAGAACACGCTCCATGTTGTCCTCTAAGTTTTTATCAATCCAGGACAGCTTTACCTCAGGGAAATCACAAAGGTGTACGCTCTCCGGTGCGGTCTTATCCAGACTGCAGACAAGATTGCGATAGATTGCCTCTGCCATAAACGGAATCATCGGTGCTGCGGTCTTTGCAATCGTCACAAGCGCGGTGTAAAGTGTCATGTAGGCATTAATCTTATCCTGCTCCATGCCCTTTGCCCAGAAACGCTCTCTGCCGCGGCGTACATACCAGTTACTCATCTCATCCACGAACTCCTGTAATGCTCTTGCGGCTTCCGGGATGCGATAGTGTTCCAGATTGTCATCGACAGCACCGACCACACTGTTAAGCTTGGAAAGGAGCCACTTATCCATAACAGAAAGCTTATCGTACTCTAATGTATACTTCGTTGCATCAAACTCATCGATATTTGCATACAGTACAAAGAATGCGTAGGTATTCCAAAGCGTGCCCATGAACTTTCTCTGACCTTCCACAACTGCCTTATCGTGGAAACGATTCGGCAGCCACGGTGCGGAATTGATGTAGAAGTACCAGCGGATGGCATCCGCACCGAACTTCTCCAGTGCATCAAACGGGTCAACCGCATTTCCCTTACTCTTACTCATCTTCTGACCGTTCTCATCCTGTACATGTCCGAGAACGATAACATTCTCATACGGAGCCTTATTAAACAGAAGCGTAGACTCTGCAAGGAGAGAATGGAACCAGCCTCTTGTCTGGTCAACTGCCTCGGAGATGAACTGTGCCGGGAACTGCTTTTCAAACAATTCCTTATTCTCAAACGGATAATGATGCTGTGCAAACGGCATCGCACCGGAGTCAAACCAGCAATCCAGAACCTCCGGCACACGGGTCATCTTCTTCCCGCACTCCGGACAATTTAAGGTAATTGCATCAATGTACGGACGGTGGAATTCCACGGTCTTTGCCTCTTCCATACCGCTCATGCGGTACAGCTCGTCACGGCTCTCCACACAATGTCTGTGACCGCATTCACACTCCCAGATATTAAGCGGTGTCCCCCAGTAACGGTTACGCGAAATTGCCCAGTCCTGAATATTTTCCAGCCAGTTACCGAAACGTCCTTTACCGATGGATTCCGGAATCCAGTTAATCGTATTATTGTTGCGGATTAAGTCATCCTTTACCGCAGTCTCTCTGATATACCACGACTCACGCGCATAGTAAATAAGCGGGGTGTCACATCTCCAGCAGTGCGGGTAGCTGTGCTCAAACTTCGGTGCATCAAACAGTAATCCCTTTTTATCCAAATCCGTCAGTACCAACGGGTCTGCCTTTTTGACAAACACACCTGCATACGGAGTCTCTGCTGTCATCTCACCCTTGCCGTCTACCAGCTGTACAAACGGCAGGTCGTATTTTTTCCCTACATTCGCATCGTCTTCACCGAAGGCCGGAGCGATGTGTACCACACCGGTACCGTCGGTCAGGGTTACATAATTGTCACATACTACATAGTACGCCTTTTTATTCTGCTTTTTGCAGATTTCGACTGCGCAGTCAAACAGCGGCTCGTATTCCTTGTATTCCAAATCCTTACCGATATAGGTCTCCAGCACGGTATACGCCGGTTTTTCCTCGGTGGCAAGCTTTCCGAGCACCGTATCAAGAAGTGCCTCCGCCATATAATAGGTATAGCCGTCCGCTGCTGCTACCTTTGCGTAACGCTCATTCGGGTTTACACAAAGAGCCACGTTACTCGGCAGCGTCCACGGAGTCGTTGTCCATGCCAAGATGTAAGCATCCTCACCGACCACCTTAAAGCGTGCCACTGCGGAGCGTTCCTTGACATCCTTATAGCCCTGTGCCACCTCCGCAGAGGAAAGCGGCGTACCGCAGCGCGGGCAGTACGGCACAATCTTAAAGCCCTTGTAAAGCAGACCCTTATCCCAAATCTGACGAAGAGCCCACCATTCGGACTCGATGTAATCATCATGATAGGTTACGTACGGGTCGTCCATATCCGCCCAGAAACCAACGGTACCGGAGAAATCCTCCCACATGCCCTTGTACTTCCAGACACTTTCCTTACACTTGTCAATAAACGGCTCCAGACCATACTGTTCAATCTGGTCCTTACCGTCAAGACCGAGAAGCTTTTCCACCTCAATCTCTACCGGGAGACCGTGGGTATCCCAGCCTGCCTTACGCGGCACCATATAACCCTTCATCGTGCGGTAACGCGGAATCATATCCTTGATAACACGGGTCAGCACATGACCGATGTGCGGCTTGCCGTTTGCAGTCGGCGGGCCGTCATAAAACGTATAGGTTTCTCCCTGCTTTCTCGCTTCAATACTCTTTTCGAAAATCTTCTCGTCCTTCCAGAACTTTTCAACTTCCTTTTCTCTTTCCACGAAATTCAT
>JAQXOR010000052.1 GCA_029099805.1 Lachnospiraceae bacterium | reverse complement strand
AAGAATTCCGCGCATTCCGTGCTGCGAAACACCCTTCCCGAATGCGGAACAGCCGGGGAACCCACTCCCCCGGCCGTACCCTTTCCCTCATTTATTTTACCTGCTCTGCTTCCGTTTTTCTTTGGGAAGCCACCAGTATATTTGCAGCAAAACCAAGCGCTACCATTCCCCAGAATACCGGTGCCGTTACTACCATGGAATCATTGGAAATACCGGAAATCATATAGCCGATACTGCCGATAAACGCCGCCATACCAAACGCCTCTGCCTGCGTGTTCAGCTTTCGAAATGCATACAGCCGGATACAGCCGACCGCATACCAGCCATAGAACACAAGCAGACACAAAAGTGACAACACACCGGTCTGCACGCCAACCTGCAGATACCAGCTGTGCGGCTTAGTCATAATTACATTTTCATATCCGTTCTGCTTCATCCGCAGATAATCCTCCTGCGGAAACTCCAACACAAACGTATCCGGGCCGGACCCAAGAAAAAGATGCTCCTTCAAAAGCGGCAGAGTACGGCTCCAGATGTAGCCGCGTCCCGAAAACGTACGCTGGTGATTTTCAAACCCAAACGCCGGTGCCATCACCATGTCGGATTCCTTGTCAAAACCGGTAACATACTGATACCGCCCCTTTTCTTCATTATAAACAAAGCGCCACTCTCCGGCCGCCTGAATCTTCATGCCGAACTTGTCTCCGATATACCCCGGGAAAATCTTCACATCCCGCAGTGCCGGATGGGTAAACGTAAACTCCGTTCCATCCTCATTCGGCGAAAGCTCCACCTGATTTCCCTGTGCATCAACCGCATACATCCCGTAGGAATCCCCACTGTTGTACAGAGTAACCTGCAAAGACATCTCATGATACGTAAATACCACACCGTCCGGCGTCGTATACATCTCCGTCAGACCGGTCTTTCTGACCACTGTACCGTCCTCTGCAATCTCCTCTGCCACCGTCACGTTATCCGGCGCAAAAATATTTTTCAAACGGTCAAAAATCAAATTATCATTATACGCATTTACAAGCAATACCAGTACCACCGCAAAATTAACCGCAGGAACTGCCAGATACCACCACTTCAAAAGCTTGCGGATAGCAAAAATAATCGCCACGCACAATGCCGCGATTGCAGCAATCAGACCGGCTCTGGAATGACTGGACAGGAGCGCAATCACGACCAGAACAAAATTACAGCCGTGCCAGAGACGGCGCCATTTATTCTTTTCAAACAAAAACAGCATCGTAAGGAACGGAACCACAAAAGAACCGAACACGCCAAGATAATTCGGATTATACAAGGTAGCATAGGCTGTATTTTCCGCAAAATTAAGCGTAAGTTTTCCTCCGCACATTGCCAGAAACTGCTTTGTGGTAATCAGCTCCTGGTACCAGTGAAAGGAGAACAAATCAATCCCGAGCCCCTGTAACGTACCAATGATACCGATAACGCTGGAAGAAAAACAAATGGCATCCGCAACCACCTGCAGCTCCAGGGTATTCCGCACATATAAAAACACATAATAAACAACAAACACATAAGACAGCAGTACCCAGACCGATTCAAACTGTTCCACTCCGCCCGAGAAGGAAAACTCCTTCTTCACCGAAAAGCAGGCGGACAAAAAAGCCAGACCTCCGTAGATAAACAATGGAATCAGAATCTTAGCAAAAGGAGCCTTGCCCCTCTCCCGCCAGATGCGTACAAAAACACAGCCTGCCATCACAAACAGCAGTAACATCAGTACCACCGATTTGCTTGCCAGAAAGAACTCATATGCCTCATCGTTCGACCCGTACCACGGATACCCGGTTAATCCCGACTCATGCTTATACTCCCGCACAATCAGCGGAACCAGTCCCACCATCAATACTACGGGAAGCATTCGAATCCATGCACCCGGATATCCTTCCTGCGGAAGTTTCCATTTTGACTTCCGATAATACTTCTTTCCCATGTTCATCGTTCCCTTTTCACTTTCTTTGGACAAAACATCCCACATACCATTATACACACTTTTCCGAATACTTCAAGTCCCGTAAATCAGCCTGTCCGAAAAAGAGCTATTTTAATACAACCATTTTGCTCGATTCTATGGTATGATAAAAGGAGCTCCAACCGGAGAAACTAAACCACAAACGATAAAAGGAGAATTATTATGTCATTATTATCTTGCCCGGAATGTTGTCATACCGTTTCAGACAAGGCCATTGCCTGCCCCGGATGTGGCTATCCGATGACGCCGGTTGTTCTATCCGAAAAAAAGGCGATGCAGACAGCACGCCCCCGCAGAAAGCTTCCGAACGGTTACGGATGTATCAAAAAGCTAAGTGGGCACCGCAGCCGTCCCTACGCCGTATATCCGCCCTCCACGGAAGCAGATTCACAGAAAGCCCTCACGACAAAGGCAAGGGTTATCGGCTACTATAAGGACTGGTACTCTGCGTTTGATGCCCTCAGCAAATATCATCATAATCCCTATGATGTTACTGCCAGAAACCTTACCTTTGCGGAAGTATATGAGCGATTCTACAAGGAAAAATTCGAGCGTGGAAAAAAAGAACTCTCTACCTCCTCGAAATACGCTTATGATACCGCCTTTAAGAACAGTGCCCTCCTGCATCATCTGCGTTTTTCGGATATCCGCAAGCAGGAGATGCAGACAGTTCTGGATGACTGCACTCTGGGCTATTCCAGCGTATGCAATCTAAAAAAGCTGTTTTGTCAGATGTACCGCTTCGCAATCGAAAACGATATCGTAGAAAAAAACTATTCCCAATACGTTACCATCAACCGCGATGACGACAACGAAAAGGGAGAGCCGTTTTCCCAGGAGGAGCTTGACCTCTTGTGGCAAAACCGTGAGGATAAGGTGGTGCAGATGATATTAATTATGATTTACAGCGGTTTTCGTATCAAAGCCTTTGAAACCATTGAAATCAATGCCGAGCAGCTTTATTTCCGGGGTGGTGTAAAAACCGCAGCGGGCAAAGGCCGGACAGTACCCATCCATACTGCCATCATTCCGTACGCTCTCGCTTTTCGTGAAAACTACCCGAAATTCCGTACCAATACATTTCGCACCTACTATTTCTATCCCACACTGGAACGCCTCGGAATCGCAATCACAAAGAGCGGAAAAAAGCACACCCCCCATGACTGTCGCCATACATTTTCCTGGCTGTGCGATAAATACAAAATAGACGAGCTTTCCAAACATTTCCTCATGGGCCACAGTCCCGGCAAAGACATTGAAAAAGCGGTTTATGGGCATCGAACCTTTGAGGAGCTTCAGGAAGAAATTAACAAAATCAAAGTCTGAGGTGTGTTGCTAATTTGTCGCCAATTTGTCGCTAATAAGTCGAAAAGGCACCGACAAACTTTCCTGTATTTTCCTGCCTTTGCGGCTGAAAACCGCATAAAATCAGTACTCTTCCATTTGTTGCCAATTATTCCGGGCAGGGACACTTAT
>JAQXOR010000051.1 GCA_029099805.1 Lachnospiraceae bacterium | reverse complement strand
AAATCCTCCCACATGCCCTTGTATTTCCAGACGCTTTCCTTGCAGTGCTCGATAAACGGCTCCAAGCCGTATTCCTCAATCTGCTCCTTGCCGTCAAGTCCCAAAAGCTTTTCAACCTCTAACTCAACGGGAAGTCCATGGGTATCCCAGCCTGCCTTTCTCGGCACCATATAGCCCTTCATAGTGCGGTAGCGCGGAATCATATCTTTTATAACGCGTGTAAGCACATGACCGATGTGCGGCTTGCCGTTTGCAGTCGGCGGGCCGTCATAAAAAGTGTAGGTCTCACCCTGCTCTCTCGCCTCGATACTCTTTTCGAAAATCTTCTCGTCCTTCCAGAACTTTTCAACTTCCTTTTCTCTTTCCACGAAATTCATGTTCGTGTCAACCTTGTTATACAGCATGTTTTGTCCTCCTTTTTTGGTGCTAGTCGCGGAACTTTTCATACCCGGGGACTCTTGTCTCGTCTTTCGGATGTAAGGCTTTCTAATTGTTTCGGGCAGATATCTAATAAAGGGCTCGCAACCGGCTCCAACGCGACATCCATGTCGCGCGTCACCTTGTTTAGACATCCTGTCTAATCATTGCGGCGTACAATCGAAACAATAAGAAAGACTAACATCCTACACAAAGTTCCAAGAGTCCCCGGGTATGGAAAGCTCCTGGATGCCGAAAAAGGCGGTGAGAAAAAAGGAGAGACCAAAGGGAGGGGTTTCTTCCTTTGATGCTACTACTCTTCCACATTTCACAAGTATAATGAATGACCGACTGGAAGTAACAAGCTTAAGAAAACAGAAAAGTCCCCGTCCAAAACAGGACGAGGACCTAAAGTCTCGCTATACCACCTATTCGGTACTCCGGCGTATGCCGTTTATACTTCCTTTCTGTAACGGGAAAGTCCCGGCGCGGTCTACTGACTCAGTTTTCGACCTGCAACTCAAAAGTGATTTTCCAAGCATCCGCTACTCGCATCCGGCTTCCACTGTCCCGGATTCGCTGTGCCTTTTACTGATGTGTACTCTCTTTCTCATCGTCTTTTATGTTGTGAATTTAGTTATTCTATAGTATACGAGCGGTTTCGGAAAATGTCAAGGACTTTTTATAACTTGCTTTTTCGTGAATATTGACTTTCTACTGGACTTATTTCAAAATATATACTATGATAGTGTCATAACTTTCAGCGCTCTCGTAACAGCGCTCCCTTAAACCATAATAAGGAGGGTTTCTGACTTATGACAGACCAGAATCTGACCCTGCTCACCGATTTTTACGAAATTACCATGATGCAGGGCTACTATAAAAACAACCGGAATGACATCGTTGTTTTTGACGCCTTTTACAGAAGCAATCCGTCCGGTGGCGGCTATGCTATCTGCGCCGGGCTTGACCAGGTCATTGATTATATTAAAAATCTGCGCTTTGATGCAGAAGATATCGCTTATCTGCGTAGCCTAAATTCATTTGACGAGGACTTTCTTTCCTATCTTTCCACCTTCCGCTTCTCCGGCAGCATTTACGCGATTCCGGAGGGCAGTGTGGTATTCCCGATGGAGCCTCTTGTGAAGGTCATTGCGCCGATTATGGAGGCACAGCTTGTGGAGACTGCGATTCTCACCATGGTCAATCACCAGAGTCTCATTGCCACCAAGGCCTCCCGTGTCTGCTATGCGGCAAAGGGCGGCGGAGTGATGGAGTTTGGCTTGCGTCGTGCGCAGGGACCGGATGCCGGTACCTACGGTGCCCGTGCTGCCATGATTGGCGGCTGCATCGGCACCAGTAATGTGCTTGCCGCAAAGATGTTCCGGGTTCCGGCTCTCGGTACTCATGCTCACAGCTGGATTATGAGCTTTGACGATGAATTAACCGCATTCCGTAAGTACGCAGAGCTTTACCCGCAGAATGCAACGCTTCTTGTCGATACCTACGACACCCTTCGTTCCGGCGTTCCGAATGCAATAAAGGTATTTACCGAGTTGCGTGATGCCGGGAAAATGCCGGCACGCTACGGTATCCGTTTAGACAGCGGCGACCTTGCCTACCTTTCCAAAAAGGCAAGAAAGATGTTAGATGATGCCGGGTTCACGGATGCGTCAATCTGTGCTTCCAGCGATTTGGACGAATACCTGATTGAATCGCTGAATCTGCAGGGTGCAAAAATCAATTCCTGGGGTGTCGGTACCAATCTGATTACTTCGAAGGACTGCCCGGCCTTCGGAGGTGTTTACAAACTGGCAGCCGTTTTAGAGAACGGTGAATATATTCCGAAAATCAAGCTGTCCGAAAATCCGGCAAAGATTACCAATCCGGGCAACAAAACCGTATTCCGGATTTACGATGCAGGTACAGGAAAAATCAAGGCTGATTTAATCGCCTTTGCGGATGAAGTCATCAATGAGAATGCGCCTCTTTTACTTTTTGACCCGGTCTCCACCTGGAAACAGACACTGCTTCAGCCGGGCACCTATCAGGTCAGGGAGCTTCTTGTCCCTGTCTTTGTAAACGGTGTCTGCGTCTACGAATCACCGTCCGTTATGGAAATCAGGGATTACTGCTGTGCGGAACTGGATACTCTCTGGGATGAAACCAAGCGCTTTGCCAACCCACAGGAGGTATATGTCGACCTGTCAGAACGGTTATATCAGACCAAGCAGGAGCTGTTAGACAGTATTCACTCAAAAAATAAACGTCGCATCTGATGCACTTTACGAAAGAATACCGATAAACATTAAGGAAAACGCTGAATTCCTCAGTGCTTCCTCAGAGTTTTTCTAAGAACTGAAAGGAAAAATTGTTTTATGAAAAAATATGTGCGCCTTTTTCTCATTCCGGCATTTGCATGGATATGTGGCATAGGCCTTACACTGATACCGGGAGGCTGCGACCGTGCCGGTACTTCCCCAAAGACAACCGGTATTGATACCGACAGGCCCGGCCAAACCGGAACCCATATTGTGCCGACCGACGAAGTACAAATGACACCCGATGCGGCCATGTCAGACCCGGCCTCAACTCCGGAGCTGTCTGTTCCACCGGAACCGACAGAATCTCCGGCCCCGATACCGACAAAGCCAACGATACCGGTTAATACAGATACTTCCACCGTGACCTATCTTGTGAACCGTGACTACCCGCTTCCGGAAGATTTTGTTCCAGAGGGACTTACCACCCCGGATGTTTTATTTCCGTTTTCCGATACGACGATTGACAAAGCAAAAATGACACCGGAAGCAGGGGAAGCACTGGCGTTACTGTTTGATGCCGCCTATGAGGAAGCAGGGCTTACCCTGTACGGAGTTTCCGCCTATCGCTCCTATGCCAGACAGTATACGATATATGCGACCAATCTGGCGGTATACGGAATTCCTCATACCAACCGCTACTCCGCAGCTCCCGGAAGAAGCGAGCATCAGACCGGACTTTCTATTGACATCTCCTGTGCTTCGGAAGGATTTGCCCTGGAGGACACCTTTGCCGATACTCCGGAAGGCATCTGGGTTGCAGAGAATGCCCACCGCTTCGGATTTATTATGCGCTACCCGAAAGACAAAGAGGACATTACCGGCTACAATTACGAACCGTGGCATATCCGCTATGTCGGAACCGAACTCGCAGACTCCCTTCACACTACCGGACTTACGTTAGAAGAATACTACGGAGTCTCGTCATCCTTATCTGCGGAATACCTTGACACCACACCGTTTATCGACACAACTGCCGAGAGTTATCTGGCTATCTACAGACAATATCATTAGGAGGTATTTTATGAGAACTATCGCCGCTGTTTTTGTAATTATTCTTTTTTTCATTCTGTTCTTCCCGGTTTGTTTGCTGCTTCTGCTGTTGCGCAAATTTAACCGGAAGTTAGCAAGCCGTATTTCACAGTGTATTGTACGTAACGCCTTCCGCGCTGTCATGTGGCCCGGCGGTATGAAACGTATTGTAAAAGGTCTGGAAAATGTTCCGAAGGATACACCGGTGCTTTATGCTGCCAACCACCGCAGTATAATCGACGCTGCCCTCGGCTATATTACAGTTCCGAACCTGACCGGCTTCGTTGCCAAACAGGAGATTAAAAAAATACCGTTTCTGAATCTGTGGATGATGAATGTAAACTGTCTTTTTCTGGACCGCTCCGACCTGCGTGCCGGCATGAAGGTTATTCTTACCTGTATCGACTACATAAAGGACGGCTACTCTATCTTTATTGCTCCGGAGGGTACCAGAAGTCATGAAAGAGACCCTCTGCCGTTTAAAGACGGAAGTCTGAAGCCGGCGCAGAAAACCGGATGTCCGATTATTCCGGTTGCTATCACCGGCACAGACGATTTATTTGAAAATCATAAGCCTTGGCTTCACCGCACCACGGTTGTCATTGAATTCGGGAAACCGATTTATTTAAATGAGCTTTCTCCGGAAATTCAAAAACGCCCGGGTGCCTATGTACGAGATAAGGTGATTGACCTGCTAGCGGGGCATGAAGCTCTGCTCAATCAGTAAAACGCCAGGTAACGTATTTTCACGCCAAAGCTTCCGGTTGTCCAAAGGCTGTCCGGAAGTATCCTCCGCGGCTGCAGTCGAAAGTTTTTCTTGCATAAACGCTCCACTCGTGGTAAGATAAGCCTTGGATAAATTAAGAAGGGTGTAAAAAGAGGGAACCGTCACTCCGGCTCCTTCCGCAACTATGCGGACAGCCTTGAAAATAAAAAGAGGAGGTCCAGAGTATGGACAATGTATTAACAATAATTGCAATCGTACTCGGTGTGGTTCTGTTAGCATTAATTGTTCTCTCTCTTGTCGGCCGTAAGCTTCAGAAGAAGTCCGATGCCGCACAGGAGAACATTACCGCAGGCGCACAGTATTACTCGATTATGGTAATCGATAAAAAACGCATGAAGCTCTCAGAAGCGGGATTTCCGCAAATTATCGTGGACCAGACACCGAAGTGGCTCAGAGGTCGTAAGGTACCGGTAGTCAAAGCAAAAATCGGTCCGAAGATTGCGAGCCTTATGTGTGACGAAAAGGTATTCGATAAGGTTCCGGTTAAAAAGGAAGTTAAGGCTTTCATGAACGGTATCTATATTGTCGATGTCAAAGGACTGCGTTCCGGTCTCGACACCAAGCCGGAGAAAAAGAAGTTTTTTGCCAGACTCCGTGACAAAGCACAGAAAGTTGTCGATGATTCCAAAAAGCAGGCAAAGGCTACGCCGGGCGGAGTCGAGCCAAAGAAGAAAAAGAAGTAAGAAAACTGACGGGGCTACCGCATATGTAAGATGCGAAGCCCCGTTTTTCAAGCAGTTCATTTGTGCAAAGGATTACAGTCTCCCATACCACTCCTTCAGTACAGCCTCCGCTTTCTTCAAATGGATATTGAACCCATTATCCTTTGCTGCTTCTTCCGCAGTATCATAGATATAGGTACTCCAGTCCCACCAGAAAATGCCTGCAAACCACGGTTCTTTTGCAAATACCGACAGACAGGAATCGTAAAATGCGGCCTGCTCCTCTTCATCATGCGGCAGCTCGGTATGCGTAAAATCCCACGGCATGGCAGAACAGCCGTGTGCACTGCGACAGCCGATTTCAATAAAGATAATCGGCTTTTTCCACAGTTCATAGACCTCCTTCATGGATTCACGGACATGCTCCCATTCCTCTTTCATCCTCTCCGGGGTAGCCTCGCCTGCCTTCGACACCGGAAAATAAGCACTGGTGCCCAGATAATCTACCGCATCAAACCATTTCACCTGTGCCTCACGGCCATGGTTTGTATTGTATACAAGCTTTCCTTTATAAATCTCCCTGATTTTTGCAATTAAAGCTCTCCAATGCTTTTCTTTCCGCTCCGTGCCGCTCATTTCGCAGCCGATGCAAAACATCTCGCAGCCGGTTTCCTCAGCAAGCTCCGCATAATAAAGCATATAGTCTTCATAGCTCTGAAACCATTTGTCCCAGTAAATATCCCTGCCGTCTTCATCCCCGTCGGCAAAATTAATATGAGCCCGCCATACACCGTCCTTACAGTTCACCATCGGCTTCAGACAAACCTTAATCCCATTGTTATGTGCACGCTCCACCGCTGCCATAATATCTCTGTCGGAGCAGCTTCGTCCGAACTCAAAGTTGATGGAAGTGCTGTGTGCGGTCTCCTGGTGGTTTACTACTGCCAGACACAGCCAGTTAATCCCTGTCCGGTACAAAAGCTCCTGAGACCTAATCCCTTTCTCTGAACGATACTGTCCTCTGCTTCCGTAAAAGCCATACGTGTAACCCTTGATTTCCATAATGCGCCTCCTATGCTCCCTGCTCGCAGGACTGTACCTTTAATACCAACGTACAATCCCCTGTCTTCTCATTATTGATTTCCAGACCGTACTTCAACGTTGCACGTAGAAACTCCTCCTCCTCAAAAAGCTCCAGAGAGCGCGTCGCCACGCCAACCAGCAGACTGCCGTACGGCGTTTCATACTGGGTCAGATACTCCTCTCCCGGAATAAATAAAAGTCTGGTATTCAGGCTGTCACGTTTTTGCAACTCCAGCTCATTTTCCGAAATCTTTATCCTGCATTTGGTAGACTTTCCGTTTTCTCCCGCTTCCTCATACAGCAAATAATGCTTCTGTCCTCTTTTGTAGTACTGTCCGAAATTGATTACCTCGATCGGGGCATCCTCTTCCTCCGACATATATTGCAATCCCGCCAGGGAAATAATTACGTTTTTTGTCACAAATCTGCCTTCCTTCCGCAAAACAATTTTACCCGGATTTTCTGCCCAAAGCGCAACCTCCGGTACCCCTCTGTTCTCAATATTTCTATATTGTACTATGACTCCACGGATAATTCAAGTAAAAGTATTGCACCTTCTGCCAAAAACAAGTATAATTTTCACAGAGAAGGAGGAATAAATCATATGGAAAAAATGCCAGAGGTCATTACCTTAAATGACGGAAGCAGGTATTGGGAGCATACCTTTGAAAAATTTACCGCAAAAGTATATGTTCCGGTCTGTGACCCGGTTACCAATATCGTAAACTTCGGATTCCGTGCACCATATATACTTGTTTTCGAAGAGACAAAACAGACGATGGATGCCGCAAAAAATTTTGCGGTGCAAAGCGGACTTGCAAAAATAGCAGCCGACTTCGGCAGCAGCGTTGTTTTTATTTATCCTACCTGTGAGGGCGGCTGGGACAAGGCTCCGGAAGATTTGTTTGCCTCCCTGATTTCCGAATCCAGAATCAGCCAGTATTACAAAGACGGCACAGCCATTATGCGTGACCGGTTTACCGGTGACTGGAACGGCTACTTTATCCGCGGCGCGGTGCTCCGCACTTACCTCTATGGCTTTGGCAAATCTGCAGATTACATAGCCGGACACTGCTTACAACGCATTCAGGGCGACGGACTGTACGGAAAGGGAGATATCACACCGGCCGGATGTATCCTGGAGCGGCTGAGTCTCATTCCGGCACCGGCAAACGATGCAAGAGATATTCCTGTCGTTTCCGTCGGCAACAGTGACACTGTCAACAGAGCTTTGGAAAACAGTCTGGACCATGTTCTCATAAAAAATGCCGCAGACTATACGGACGATTTCAGGCACTTTACCGGTACCTTCCGCCGCATGATGGGCAATCTGGAAAGGGAGGCCGATTTGGACGAAATGGGAATGGTATGCGAACCGGGATTTTTCAAGGTGCCTACCTCAAAGGATAACCGCGGAGATGAAAAGGACACCGCAGAGCACAACATTGGCTATGTCGCATATTATAACAAACGGATTACGGAGGAGAACAAGCAGGTTCCGCTTTTGTTCTGCTTCCACGGCGGCGGTGATTCCGCAATGTGTATGACCAGTGTTTCCGGATGGTTCCGCGTTGCCGCAAAATATAATTTCCTATTAATCAGTGTGGAGCATCATATGAACAGCACCGCCACTGAGGTTATGGCTTTGTTAAAACACCTGAAGGCAAATTATCCGGTTGACTCCGAACGGATTTACTCCACCGGCTTCTCTATGGGAGGCTGTAAATCCTGGGATATGTTCCAAGAATATCCGAAGGTATTTGCCGGTGTTGCGCCAATGTCTGCCACTTTCGAAGTCGGCCTGAACGTATTCGGTCAGGAAGCCGCTACACTAAACCGTGACACAGTTGTACCTACCTTTTATGTCGGTGGTGAAATCACTCCTCTGCCGGAGCTTCCGTTTCAGGCACAAAAGTGCATAGACCGTGTCCGCTATGTATTTGACATCAACCATGTCAAAACCGGCTATGATGTGAAATTAGAAGAGAAGGACAACTGGAAAAATCCGATTTACGGCATAGATGGTGACGTCGTTTATAAAATCGCCGACCCTGTCCGCAACAGCATTCTGACACTCAACCTGTTCGAGAGCGATAACGGCTGCTGCTACACGATTTTCGGCAGTGTAGACAATCAAAGCCACGAAGTGCGGCATCACAGTTGCGAGAATGCCTGGAGGTTTTTAAGCCGGTTCCGTCGTTTATCGGACGGTACTCTGCTCGGCGGTAAAATGGACGACATAAAAGATTTGTACAAATAGCCTTTCGATCAGAAGAGCTTTCAGCTGCTGCTTTGGTAGAATCCCTATTCCAAAGCAGCAGCTTTTTGTTCTGTGTATAGCAGCCTCCCCATGCGGGTATACTTCCTACAGAATATCCACATCTAGTTTGAAATGAAAGGAAGATTTGCACACCTATGACTCATTCTGTATTCTGTAAGAAAAAAATGAGATTCCGGTCTCTTTTACATCACATACTTCTCATTCTTCTGCTATTTATATCTGTTCTGCTGTTACTGCCGGCACACTATTTTGCAGATGAGCCGGCACATTCTTCACCTGCACTTGAGGACAAGATTCTGCGTCTACATATTCTTGCAGCAGGAAATGATACCGCCTCACAGGAACTGAAGCTTCATGTACGTGACGAAATACTTGCACTGATTCAGGATACTGTCTCGGATGCCACCACTGCCAAAGAAGCAGAAGCTGCTCTTCTTCCCCGACTGGATGAAATTGTGATTGTCGCAAACCGGGTATTAGCAGACGCCGGTGTTTCCTACCATGCCACAGCCGAACTGGCTACCGAATTTTTCCCGATTAAGCAATACGGTTCCGTCTTACTTCCTCCGGGCGAATACCGGGCTCTGCGCATCGTACTGGACGAAGGGAAAGGAAAGAACTGGTGGTGCATGCTTTACCCATCGCTATGTCTTACAGAGGGCATTACTGCCACTATTCCGGACGAAGAAAAGGAGGAGCTTCGCGGTCTGTTGACCGAAGAGGAGTATGATACACTATTCTCCGCAAAGGCAAAAAAACCGTTATTTCGTTTCCGGCTTTTGGAACTATGGGAGGAACTGACGGAACTACTACACCCGGACAAATAAGCAGCACAAAGCTGTCTACTGTAAAAGGCAGGCGCATGAAAAGTTCTTTGAGCTGCTTGCTTTTCCTACAGCACTGGTGTATAATCTGCTTACCTTAAACGATAAGGAGCCAGTGTGAATAATGCGAAGCATTCTTCACGCGACACTTTGTGTCGCAATCTGTAGCATTTCGCATGAGAAAAAATGCTAAATCCAAACAGATTGCGAAATGCGGGGATTTTTATGAATCATAAATTGCCTTCCATCATCACCTATGCTTATGCAAAAATCAATCTTTCGCTGGATATCCTCGGCACCCGTCCCGACGGTTATCACGAGGTGCAGATGATTATGCAGTCCTTGCAGCTGCACGACACCGTTACGCTGAACGCCGGTTCCGGGCAGGGGATTACCATGACCTGCAGTGACACCACACTTCCGGCAGATGAGCATAACCTCGCCTACCGTGCAGCCGTCCTGTTTTGTAATACCTATGGAATTGCAGAAGGAATCCACCTTCATCTGAAAAAAAGAATTCCGATTGCCGCAGGACTTGCAGGCGGAAGCTCTGATGCCGCCGCAGTATTGCGCGGCTTAAATGAACTGTATGGCAATCCGGCAAATACAGAGGAGCTGGCCTCTCTCGGCGTAAAGCTGGGAGCGGATGTACCGTACTGTCTGATGCTCGGCACTGCCCTCTCGGAAGGCATCGGAGAACGTCTGACCGCTCTCCCTCCTGCCCCGGACTGTTGCTGTCTTTTGGTAAAACCTGCTGCCGGAGCCTCTACAAGGCAAATCTATACCGACTATGATGCCCTCGTACAGAGCGCAAATATAGAGCATCCGGACACTAAGCAGCTTTTAAATGCATTATCCGCCGGTGACTACCGTACCCTGACAAATGGTCTTTGCAATGTATTGGAACCGGTCACCATGCGCCTCGTTCCGGAAATCGCCTCCATCAAGGAAGCTTTACAGTCTCACGGGGCAGACGGTGTCCTAATGAGCGGAAGCGGTCCTACCGTCTTTGCCCTGTTTTCGGACTTTGCTGCGGCAAAACGTGCCGAGACACACTTCCTAGCTACCGAATATGCACACGGTACCTTTCTGACGGAATTCTATCAGCCGTAGCTTTTATCCCTCCCTGCCCCCGCGACTGTTTGAAGCTTCCGGGGGCAGCATACACCCTTATACCGGCGCATACGCTGTTTTTACGCTTACGCCGGGCAGCCGGCCGATTTTTCCGGCAAGTGCACTGATCGTATCCTGAGGAGCATCCACTGCCACACTCAAGATACTGATATTTTTCTGCCGGTACGGAATCCCCATTCTTCCGATAATATATTCCCCATACTCATGTAAAATAGCATTCATGTGTTCTGCAGAATGCAGATCCTGCACAATAATTCCCATAACCGCTACCCTTGTTTCCATATAACGCCTCCTCCGCTTGCTTTTCTTTCCTCTGCAAAATGATTTTTCTTCTCTATTTTAACAAATTAATAAAAAAAGTACAGTCTCTTCTTCATTTTTCTGCCGCATCAGCCTACCGTCGCTCATCATTTTGACAAATCCGCCAAAACGCTTTTCTTTTTTTCTTCCGGGGTTAAGTTCTCTTAAAAAACATCCGATATAGCTTATAAGAACCGGCGGAATGTCATCCGCCGTAAACTACGGAACCACACAAATTGCGAAGGAGTCGCACATGGTGTTTCCTTTTACAAATATTAACCAAGGAGGGTTTCTTATGAATACAAATCAGATTCTTTCTGCCACCAACACCTATCAGACTGCGGAAAGCTACAAAAAGAGTTCCGATTCAAAGACTGCCGAGACACAATCCGCAGGCACCGAATCTACCGAAACCTCTGCCGTTGTCTACGAAAAGAACAGCACAGATAAGGCATCTACAAGAAATTCCAAAAACAAAAATTATGTTACGTTAACAAAAGAAAATCAAGCAGTTATTGCTCAGCTAAAGGCCGATGCCGAACAGCGTACCGCTCAGTTACGTTCTCTGGTAGAGAGCATGATTTCAAAGCAGAATCAGGCGTTTCAGATTGGAACACTGACCGACAGTAAAATGTACGAAATGCTCCGCAAGGGACAATTAGAGGTTTCTCCGGAGGTACGTGCAAAAGCACAGGCAGATATTGCAGAGGATGGATATTGGGGTGTTGAGCAGACCTCCGAGCGCTTATTTTCCTTTGCAAAGGCAATCTCCGGCGGAGATACTTCAAAGGCAGAGGACTTAATTAATGCAATGGAAAAGGGCTTCAAGCAGGCAACGAAATCCTGGGGAGATACTCTCCCGGACATCTGTCAGAAGACCTTAGACAGTGCAACGGAGAAAATCCGCAGCTGGGCAAAGGACTCCTCCGGAAGCAGCGAAATGGCAGATGCCGCACAGAACGCCTTTGAAACACAGGCCGGCACCTCTGCACTTGACAAATAGCCGAA
>JAQXOR010000050.1 GCA_029099805.1 Lachnospiraceae bacterium | reverse complement strand
CATTGATTGTCAGGCAGTTGAAGATGGTGGTGTTGTTTCTCTTAAGTTCGGCAACCATTCCATTAAGCTTACCGAGAAGAGAGCACAGAAGCTCATTGATGGTGGTTATACCAACGAAGAGCATCCGAAGAAGGTTGTTCTCGGTATCAGACCGGAGGATATTAAGGATGAGGAGAGCTTCATCGCAATGTCCAAGGAGAGCAGCTTAGAAGCAACGGTACGTGTTTACGAGCTTCTTGGTGCAGAAGTATTCCTGTACTTTGATATCGACGAGACTATTCCGGTAACCGCACGTGTTAATCCGCGTACGACTGCGAGACCGGGCGATACGATTACCATCGCATTTGACCTGACGAAGATACATATCTTCGACAAGGAGACCGAGCAGATTATTTCTCACTAATAACTCAGAGACAGTTAAGTTAAGAACCATCGGAAACGATGGTTCTTGACTTTTTTTTTTGCGAATGATAAACTGACAATAGCGGAGAAGTAGTTTTGCTGTAAAGGAGGACATATGATTTCAAATCAGGTGTTACAAAATACGATTGATGGCTTGAAAGCGATTACCAGAGTAGAGCTTTGCGTGTTGGGGACAGATGGCGAGGTATTGGCCACTACACTGGAACCGGGACAGGAGAGTATAGATGCGGCAGTTGCGTTTGTTGATTCGCCGGCAGAGAGTCAGTCACTGGCAGGATATCAGTTTTTTAAGGTTTATGATGACAATCATCTGGAATTTGTTATTCTGGCAAAGGGAGACACAGATGACGTGTATATGATTGGTAAAATGACGGTATTCCAGGTTCAGAATCTGATTGTGGCTTATAAAGAGCGTTATGATAAGGACAATTTCATTAAGAACTTATTACTGGATAATCTTTTGCTGGTCGATATCTACAATCTGGCAAAGAAGCTTCACATTGAGGCGGATGCACGTCGTATTGTTTTTTTGATTGAGACAAAGCAGGAAAAGGATACAAATGCTTTAGAGACAGTACGCAGCCTTTTTGCGGGGAAGAGCAGGGATTTTATTACTGCAGTGGACGAGCGTAATATTATTCTTGTAAAAGAACTAAAAGCAAACGAAGATTATGAGCATATGATGAAGACAGCAAAGGTGCTGCTTGATACATTAAATACCGAAGCAATGACCAGAGTGAACATCGCGATCGGAACGATTGTCAATGAAATTAAAGACGTTTCCCGCTCCTATAAGGAAGCGAAGATGGCATTGGAGGTGGGGAAAATCTTTTACAGTGACCGTAATGTGGTGGCATATTCCAATCTGGGTATCGGACGGCTTATTTACCAGCTGCCGCTTCCGATGTGTAAGGTGTTTATACGGGAGATTTTTGACGGAAAGTCGTTAGAGGATTTTGATGAAGAGACAATAGTGACGATTAATAAGTTCTTTGAAAACAATCTGAATGTATCAGAAACATCGCGTCAGCTTTATATCCACCGAAATACGTTGGTATATCGACTGGACAAGCTGCAGAAAATGACACACCTGGACCTTAGGACCTTTGAGGATGCGATTACATTTAAGATGGCTCTTATGGTCGTAAAGTATATGAAGTATGTAGAGAACATGGAGTTTTAGTTTTAAAGCCGCATCTTTCGGTGCGGCTTTCCGATTATGAAAGAGGAGGGACGTATGGCAGGTTCATACGATTTACATAGAGATTTACAGAGTATTCAGGCACCGGTCATTCATTTTGACCACGTGTCAAAGGAGTATCAAAAGGGAATACATGCGATAGAGGATATATGTATCAGTATCAAGAAGGGAGAATTTGTCTTTATTGTCGGCAGCAGCGGCTCCGGAAAATCAACACTGATCCGTTTGATGTTACGAGAGATTCTTCCTACAAAGGGCAAGGTATTTGTTGCGGGACGGGAGCTTTCCCGACTGCGCCGCCATCAAATCAGCAAATATCGCCGCAGTATCGGCGTGGTATTTCAGGACTTCAGATTGTTAAAGGACCGGAATGCCTATGAGAATGTGGCGTTTGCACAACGTGTGGTAGAGGTTCCGCCTGCGGAGATTCGAAAAAATGTACCGAGGATGCTTTCACTGGTAGGATTAAGTGAGAAATACAAGGCGTTCCCGTCAGAACTCTCCGGTGGGGAGCAGCAAAGAATAGCACTGGCGAGAGCACTCGTGAATAATCCGGTTATTTTACTTGCGGATGAGCCTACGGGAAATCTTGATCCGAAGAATTCCTGGGAGATTATGCATTTATTGGAAGAAGTAAACCGCCGCGGAACAACGGTAGTTGTAGTAACTCATAATCATGAAGTGGTGGATATGATGCAGAAGCGTGTAATTACACTTCGAAACGGCAGAGTAATCAGTGATGAGCAAAAGGGTGGGTATGTGTATGCAAAGTATTAGAACTTTTTTTTACTGTCTCCGACAGGGGATTCGCAGTATTTTTCATAACGGAATGTTTTCACTGGCCTCCATCGGGACGATTGCAGCAAGTTTGTTTATCCTCGGCTTGTTCTTTTTTGTGACTTCAAATGTAAGCTATGCAATGAAGGCGGCGGAGCAAAATGTGGGCGTGACCGTTCTGTTTGAGGAGAATTGTCCGGAAGCAAAAATCGAGGCGATAGGAGAAGCGATAAGTGCAAGGGCAGAGGTTGCGGAGGTTGTTTTTATTTCTGCGGAGGAAGCCTGGGAGAAGTATAAGAAGGACCATTTAAACGAGGAACTAGCAGCTACGTTCGGAGAGGACAATCCTTTGGAAAATTCGGCTTCCTATAAGGTGTATTTGAATGATGTTGCGATGCAGGAGGTTCTTGTCCGTTATATAGAGCGGCTGGACGGAGTACGGCGTGTCAATGCCCTGGAGGGCGTGGCGGAGAGCCTGGAAGGAATGAACCGTATGGTGGCACTTGTATCAGTGGCGGTTATTGTTACATTGGTTGCGGTAGCGGTTTTCCTGATTCACATGACGGTTTCAATCGGCATTTCCGTTCGTAAGGAAGAGATTTCAATTATGAATCTGATTGGTGCTACCGACTTTTTTGTACGCTTCCCGTTTGTGGTAGAAGGAATTATTCTCGGAATCTTCGGTGCGCTTGTTCCGCTCGGAATTCTGCGTTTTGTTTACGGAAAGGTAATTGCTTATCTGTCGGGAGAGTTTGAAAGCGTATTTCATAAAATGTCTTTTTTAAGCGAGCATCAGATATTTGCAAAACTGACACCGCTGTTACTCGCAATCGGTATTTTGATTGGCTGGTTCGGAAGTACCGTGACTACGCGGAAACAGCTAAAGAAAATCAGCCTGCGCTAAGCATACCGGGGTGACAGAAAACCTTCGAAAAAAGGAAAGGAGACATGAGATGAGACGGATTTTGAAAAAAGGAATCTGTTATGTAGGACTGTTTGCGGTGCTTGTCACAATGCTTCCGGTGGGACACGGCAGAGAGGCATCGGCAGGACAATCCTATCAGTCCGCAATCGATAAGGCAAAAAAAGAGAAAGAAGAGCTGGAAAAACAGAGAAAAGAGGCTGCAGACAGAATTGCAGCACTGGAAGCGGATAAAAAAAATACGGAAGAGTATATCAGGCGGGTAGATGAGGAGCTTTCCCTGGCGTATGCGACAATGGAAGAGCTGAAGGTAAATATAGCGGCATGCGAAGAAGCACTTGCGCAGGCAGGCATCGAACGGGATGAAGCGATTGCTACCAGAGATAATCAGTATGCAACGATGAAGGCACGGATAAAATATATGTATGAGAATGGAGATACCAGCTTTTGGGAGCTGCTTACCGGTTCCGACAGTCTGGAGGATTTATTGAATCAGGTGGAATACCGTTCTCAGATTGCCGCATACGATGACAGCCTTTTAAAACGGTATGAAGAGACCTGTGCGGAGGTAACGAAGAAGGAAGAAGCTTATGAATATGCGCTGGTAGAGTTAAATGCCAAAAAGGAAGTGCAGCAGCTGCAAATCGACAATTTGTCGGTTCTTGTTGCAAATAAGGCGGCCTATATGGATGAGCTGACAGCGAAGCTCGGTATTACGGAGGAACAGTATTTTGAGTTCTATGAGGAAATCGAAAGTAAGGAGCTGCAGATTGCGGATCTGGAAGAAAAAGAGCGTCTCCGTATCGAAGAAGAGGAACGGCGCCGGAGAGAGGAAGAGGAGCGTCTGAAGCGAGAGGAAGAGGAACGACGCAGAAGAGAAGAGGAATTAAAGAAACTCGGACTAACCGACGAAACTTCGGTGGATAATATGATCTGGCCGTTCCCGGGAGATCCGAATATTTATTCCTATTTTGGGTATCGTACCAGCCCGATTACGGGAAAGAAAGAGTATCACAGCGGAATAGATATCGGTGGTGCATACGGTGCGGACATAGTGGCTTCTCTTGCAGGGCAGGTGACGAAGGCGGCGTGGAGTTCCATGAATGGAAATCATATTGTAATTGATCACGGAAATGGTGTGACTACGCATTACCTGCATGCTTCACAGCTACTGGTAAAGGAAGGCGATTATGTAAGGCAGGGACAGGTGATTATGAAGTGCGGATCGACCGGATGGTCCACAGCACCGCATCTGCATTTCACTATCCGGATAAACGGAGCTCTTGTTGACCCTTGTGACTATGTTAGTCCGAAATAAGATGGAAGGAAGCAATCAGAACAATGAAAAAGAATCAAGTGATATGGAAAATAAAAAGAGCCGGACTCCTGGGTCTGGTACTTCTGTTGGGGTTAGGAAACTGTTTTGCGGTTGCAGGCTGCAAGATTGCAGGTCCGGAGGAGATTTCAGAAGAAAAGGAGGAGGACTCCAAACCGGAAGGCAGCCTCTGGGATTTGTTCCTTGGGGCAGGAAACAGTGAAGGAAAGACAGAGGAGGAGACATTCCTAAAGAAGGCAAATAATCTGAAATCCCTGATTAATATGTATTATTGGGAGGAGGCAGAGGAAAGCGACCTGTATGAGGGAATGTATCACGGGATGTTAGAGTCTCTCGGAGACCCGTATTCCTGCTACTATACAAAGGAAGAGTACGCTGCCCTGATGGAGGAAATGGAGGGAACCTATTGCGGGATTGGTGCACTTGTCAGTCAGAATGCTTCTACAAAAGCAATTACGATTGTTCGTCCGTTTGTTGACGGTCCGGCCTATAATGCCGGAATGCTTCCGGGCGATGTGATTGTCAACATCGACGGCGAGGATGTATCCACATGGGATTTAGAACTGGCAGTAAAGCATATGAAGGGAGAGCAGGGAACAAAGGTAGAAGTAAAAGTGTGGCGTGCATCTGCTTCGGATTATGTGGAGATGACGATTACCCGCGATTTGGTAGAGGTAGAGACGGTAACCTATCAGATGTTAGAGGATTCTATCGGATATATTTATGTGATGCAGTTTGATGAGGTTACAACGCAGCAGTTTGAAACGGCATTAAATGCATTAAAAAGCCAGGGAATGAAGGGACTGGTTGTGGATATCCGTGATAACGGCGGAGGATTGTTAACGACGGTGTGCGATATGCTTGACTTGTTTTTGGAGGAAGAGCTGATTGTATATACGGTGGATAAGTATGATGCAAAGGAGGAAATCTTTGCAAAGGAAGGGTCGATCGGAGAATTGCCTATGGCAATCCTGATTAACGGCTTCAGTGCCAGTGCTTCCGAGATTTTCTCCGGAGCAATGCAGGATTACGGTCTGGCAACGATTGTGGGAACCCAGAGCTTCGGCAAAGGAATCGTACAAAGCGTCATTCCGTTGAATGACGGCAGTGCGGTAAAGCTGACGGTATCTACGTATTACACCCCGAACGGAAGAAACATCCACGGACTGGGAATTACACCGGATGTGGAGGTTGAACTGGAAGAAGAGTTAAAGAAGCTGCCGGTGATACCGTTGGAAGAGGATAATCAGCTGCAGTGTGCTGTAAATGAGATAAAGAAACAGTTGCAATAAGAAATGTAGTAAAAAGTTGTTGCATTCTCTGAATAAGTGTGGTATGATATCTCCTTGATACGGACACTTGTTTTTATGGCGCGAACACGAAAGGAGAATACCGTTTGGGAGAAGAAAAATTTTATATTGTAAAGAAAAAAGCGGTACCTGAGGTGTTGTTGCAGGTGGTAGAGGCAAAACGACTTTTAGATTCCGAGAGAGTGCTCACGGTACAGGAAGCGACGGAAGCGGTTGGAATCAGCCGGAGTTCTTTTTATAAGTATAAGGACGATATTTTTCCGTTTCATGAAAATAACCGCGGAAGAACAATTACCTTTATGTTGCAGATGGATGATGAGCCGGGATTATTGTCTGTGGTGCTCAGTGAGATAGCGAAAAGTCATGCCAATATTCTTACGATTCATCAGGCGATTCCGATTGGGGGGATTGCGTCTCTTACCATTTCTGTGGAAATGCGCCCGGAGACGGAGGATGCAACTGTGCTGGTGGAACGTATGGAAGCTATCCAGGGAGTACACTATATCAAGATATTGGGAAGAGAATAAACAACGGAGGCAGGAAGAATGAAAATTGCGGTATTAGGATACGGCACCGTAGGCTCCGGTGTGGTCGAAGTTTTGAATTTAAACAAAGAAAATATCACACGACGCGCCGGTAAGGAGATTGAGGTGAAATATGTGCTGGATTTACGGGATTTCCCGGGAGACCCGGTGCAGAATGTGCTGGTACATGACTTTCAGGTGATTTTAAATGATCCTGAGGTAGAGATTGTAGCAGAAGTGATGGGCGGTGTAAAGCCGGCATATGAATATGTGAAGGCATGTCTCGAAAACGGTAAGAGCGTATGTACCTCAAATAAGGAGCTGGTGGCAAAGCACGGAGCTGAGCTTCTGGAAATTGCAAAGCAGAAGAAAGTGAACTTTTTGTTTGAAGCAAGTGTAGGTGGGGGTATTCCGATTATCCGGCCGTTAAATCAGTCTCTGACCGCAGATGAGATTATGGAAATTACCGGTATCTTAAACGGTACTACAAATTATATATTGAGTCAGATGCACGATTACGGCTATGATTTTGATACGGTATTAAAGGAAGCACAAAGACTCGGATATGCAGAGCGCAATCCGGAGGCTGATGTGGAAGGGTATGATGCCTGCAGAAAGCTTGCGATTCTGACCTCTCTTGCGTACGGAAAGCAGGTGGATTTCGAGGATATTTATACCGAGGGTATTACAAAAATTTCGACGGAGGATATGAAGTATGCAGATGCAATGGATGCATCCATCAAACTGCTTGGTATCGGTCGTCGTGAAAATGATAAGTTCTTTGCCATGGTAGCACCGCGTATCATCGGAAAGAAGCATCCTTTATACAGCGTTAATAATGTATTTAATGGGATTTTGGTAAAGGGAAATATGCTTGGGGATGTTATGTTTTACGGCAGCGGCGCAGGAAAGCTTCCGACCGCCAGTGCGGTAGTGGCAGATATTGTCGATGCGGCAAAGCATGTCGGAACCAATATTATGACACTGTGGAGCAGCAAGAAACTGGCTCTTTCCACAACAGCAGAGGCAGAAAATGTATTCCTTGTCCGCGTTCCGGCAGAAGAAAAAGCAGCTGCCCTTGCGGCATTTGGGGAAGGAAAAGAAGTAAAGGCGGAAGGTGTAACCGGTGAGTTTGCTTTCCTGACCCAAAAGATGACGGAAGCAGCATTTGAAGAAGCAAGTAAAAAGGTAACGGTAAAGAACCGTATCCGTGTTGAAATCTAAGGAAGCAGAAAGAAGGAGATTACCATGAAATATGTTGTAGTATTGGGTGATGGTATGGCAGATGAGCCGATTGCGGAAATCGGCGGAAAGACCCCGTTGATGCATGCAAATACGCCGATGATGGATGAGCTGGCAGGGAAGTCCATGGTAGGACTGGCAGCAACGATTCCGGAGGGAATGAGTCCGGGAAGTGACACTGCAAATCTGGCAGTGCTTGGATATAATCCGAAGAAGTATTATACCGGACGTTCTCCGCTTGAGGCGCTTTCCATCGGAGTACAGATGAAGGATACGGATATTGCTCTCCGTTGCAATATCGTGACAGTTTCCGAGGAGGATGTACCGTATGGGGAGAGAACAATTATTGACCACAGCTCCAGTGAAATTTCCACTGAGGATGCGGCTGTACTTCTCGAGGCTGTAAAGAAAGAGCTTCAGGATGATATCTACAGCTTTTATGTGGGTACCAGCTACCGTCATCTGTTAATCTGGGATAAGGGGCAGGTTGTTCCGCTTACACCGCCGCATGATATTCTCGGAAAGAAAATCGGAGAATATCTGCCGAAGGAAGACAAGCTTCGTGAAATGATGGAAAAGAGCTATGAGATATTAAATAATCACCCGTTGAATGTGGCACGTGCGGAAAAGGGCTTACATAAAGCAAATTCCATCTGGTTCTGGGGGGCAGGAACCAGACCTGCTCTTGATAATTTTGAAGAGAAGACCGGAATGCGCGGTGTTATGATTTCTGCCGTAGACTTGTTGAAGGGGATTGCTATCGGTGCAGGAATGAAGGTAATTGAGGTTCCGGGAGCTGACGGAACTCTTCATACAAATTATGTAGGAAAGGCACAGGCTGCAGTAGATGCACTTACAAAGGATGGATATGATTTTGCCTATGTTCATGTAGAAGCTCCGGACGAAATGGGACATCAGGGCAGTCTTCCGAATAAGCTGGAGGCTATTGAATCGCTGGATTCGAAGGTAATCCGCACGGTAGTGGAAGGAATGCGTGCTGCAGGAGAGCCGTTCCGTCTGCTTGTTATGCCGGACCATCCGACGCCGATTCGTTGCCGTACCCATACTTCGGATCCGGTACCGTTCCTTTTATATGACAGCACGAAAGAGAGAAGACGTGTCGGTTTCTACAATGAAGCAGAAGCAAAGGAGTCCGGAGTCTTGTATCCGGAAGGCTATAAATTGATTGATACCTTATTTGAGAAATAAGATGTTGTGAGCAGACAGGAGCTTTCGCATAGAGAAATTGTGCGACAGCTCCTTTTTTGTGCATTGTTAACAAAAAAGACACAAAAAAATATGAGAATTTGTGGAAAAAGGGTGCTTACTGTGCTAAAATGGACGATGTGAGATTTTGGCTCTGCATGAAATAGCGAAAGCAGGATTGCATAGGAATCAGGAGGTTATATGAGAAGGAAAAAGTTTTGCACGGGAGCAGTGATGGTTGCCTGTGTATTGATCCTCGGTGGGTGCGGCATGACACAGAAGGAGGATAAAACAGCGATACTGGTGTCGGACGATGCCGTTCGTGCTTATGAAATGACACAGGTCCAGAGCGGAAAGCTTCAGAAGACCAAGGTGCTGGTTGCGAATTACCAGCAGGTGAAGTCGGAGAATATGTCGTTTGCCGTGGACGGAAGGCGGTTGTCGGGGGTATATGTTTCCGTAGGAGATACCGTGACAAAGGGGACTCTTCTGGCGGAATTGTACTGTGACGAGGAACAGGAAAGGCTTGCGAGCCTGGAGTATCAGATAAAAACGCAGGAAATGAAAATAAAGCATCTGCAGGAACAGCAGGAACTGGAACTGGCGCAGCTTGCACGTAAAAAGCCGGATATGTCGGAGGAAGAGTACCGGCGCAGTGTGCTTACCTTAGAGAATGAGTACCGGTTACAGACAGAGGACCTGGAAGATATGATATACATAGAACGCCTGCAGTATGATGAGTTATTTCAATGGATTGAAGGCTGCAGGATATATGCCGGCATGGATGGTACCGTGACTTATATGCGGGATACCGGCGGCAGCTTTATCTCCAGAGCCGGAAGTAAGGTGCTGACAGTGAGTGACAGTGCGGAGTGTGCGTTTTTATGTGACGATATCGAGTATGCCCCATACTTTACACAGGGCGAAAGCTACGTGTTCAGTACCAGCACCGGGGTAGAGTATGAGACTGTTTTGAAAGAGATAGACGAAGGGGAAGGAGTTTTGCGTTTTGAACTGACCGTGCCGCAGTATGATATGACGCTCGGTCAGCGAGTGCTGTATTCGCTTGTACTGGAGGAAAAGGAAGACGCACTCAGTATTCCGAAGAACGCAGTACATTACGCCGGAGAAGAGGCATATGTTTATTATTTTGATGAGGCTGGAAACCGGCAGATGAAAAAAATCTCGGTAGGGCTGCAGGCAGATTCCAGAGTAGAGGTGATAGGCGGACTTGCAGAAGGCGAAGAAATCATTTTGCGTTAACAGGAGGACGGTATGAGAAAGAAAGGAAGAGGCTTGTTCCCGACAGTTCTGATGGCAGCGGTGGTATGTCTGGCAGGCTGTGGGACAAAGGATGCCTTACAAGATGAAATCGAATTGTTATCACCGGTGGAAGCGGTAGTAGATATTGAAACGGTTATGTACCGGGATTTATATACAATGACGACAAAGGACGCGGAGCTGGCACCATATACCGAGGAGCTTTCATTTGATGCGGGGGGGAGGCTGGCTAATCTTTATGTGAAAGTCGGAAGTGTGGTAAAGGCAGGAGATCTGCTTGCCGAGCAGGAAGAGGAGAGTGTGCGGAATTCGGCAAACAATGCACTGGATAAGTATCTGTCAGAGAAAAAAGAATATTTAGATACACTGAAAGCGGCAAAAAAGGTGCTTGCTTCGAACATCAGCCGGGAAGAGCGGGAACGTCAGGAGCTCATTATTGCACAGGCAGAAGAGCTGTGGGCAATGCAGGAGCCGGAGCTTTGGACAGCATGGGAAGAGGCTCGGGCCAGATTAGGAAACAGTCAGATTATTGCTCCGTATGACGGCGTGATTACCGCTTGTCTGTCGGAGGGGACTACGGTTGCGGCCGGCCAGCCTGTACTGGCACTTGCA
The DNA here is from genome assembly GCA_029099805.1 of Lachnospiraceae bacterium. Classification (GTDB taxonomy): domain Bacteria; phylum Bacillota; class Clostridia; order Lachnospirales; family Lachnospiraceae; genus SIG307. The sequence goes on along the minus strand of JAQXOR010000050.1, from coordinate 9,964 downwards.
GACACGGAACGGTTGTATATCACAGTGGGAAGCTATCTGTCTCCTTCGGAATACGGAAATTATGAGAGGGTATACGGAATTCTTAACGGGAAAGAGACAGAGCTTACCTATGTGCGCGAACTGATGGAGGAAGAAGGCACGCTTACCTATTATACGACAGAGAATTTAAACGGTGCCGGTATGGGGGACTTTATTTTGATTTGTATGGTGAAGAACTATCATCCACATGTGCTCTCTGTTCCGAACAGTGCGGTGTACAGAGACAGCAGCGGAAGCTATGTTTATCTGCTGGAGGAGAAGGGCAGGGTGCGCCGGGATGTTACGACCGGGTATACGGGCAGTATCTACGTGGAAATCGTAGAAGGCTTGCAGGAAGGAGACAGGGTCTATGTTAAAAATTAAGCGTGGAAAAAAGGCACTGATTGCTTTGACATTATGTATTATTATGGGCACCTGTGCCGCAGCACCGGCCCCATACCCGGGTGATTACGGAAAAGGCCCGGAAGACGACTTTATCGGAATACCGGAAAAAAAGAAGGAAGAGCAGAAACAGGATAGTGCCGGAGTGCCGGCGGAAAATGGAGAGGAGCAGAAGGAGGGGGCTGCAGGATTGACGATACAGAAGGAGCCTGCTACCGAAACTCTGTACCTGGAAGCTTTGAACGCGACAACATCCGGAACACAGAAGTATACAACAGTTCGTCGCGGTGATTTTGTAATGGAGACAACGGTTGCGGCATCGGTGATTTACCCGAAGCAGGAAAGAATTCGATATGATTTTCCGTACGGTGAGACATATTATCTGGAGGCGTTGGGACTGGAAACACAGAATAAGTCAGCCGGAGATGCGATTGTGAGTGTTTACGTGGCGATGGATGAAATACAGCTTGCGGCCATGGAACGTCAGTTACAGCGTATGGAGGAACGCGGAGAAACAGGAACGGCATATGAGGAGGCGCAAAAGCAGCTGGCGGAGATGCAAAAGGCTTTAACGACGACTGAGATTGTGATGGAGAAGGACGGCATCCTGATAGAACAGGAAATACTGCGCTTCGGAACCAAGATATCCTCCTATACGATTGTTGTGGCAGACCCGAAGGAACGTCTGTTGGAAGTGCCGAATGAGAACAAACTGTTTCGCTTCGGTCAGAAGGTAAAGGTCTCAGCGAAGGTAAACGGAGTGACCTGTACCGGGACAGGAACCGTAATCACTGCTTCGGCAAGCATGGTATCGGAGGAGTTGGCAGGGACTACAGCATATATCCGTCTGGATGAGGAAAGCGAGTATTTGTATGATGGCTCCGGCTTTTCTGTAAAAGTAGAGACAGTACATATGGAGGATGTATTGCTGATGGATCTTGCTGCATCGTATATGTCAAATGGCATGCAGATGGTAAAGGTCAAGGATGAATATGGCCTGCATGCAGCCGGTTTCACGTTTGGACGGAAAAACGCAGCGACGTATTGGGTAATAGATGGTCTGGAAGAAGGCACACAAATATTGCTTCAGAAATAGGAGGATTCCATGTTTCGATTTATGATTCAAAAACTCAGACACAAAAAATGGCTTGCGATGTGTCTGCTAATCGGTAACATCCTGCTTGTAGCGGTGGCAGCAGGATACCCGATGTATAAGGATGCTTCTCTGCAACGGATGTTATCGGACGAGTTTGATGCCTATGCAGAGAAAAACGGAGTGCACCCCGGCTTGATAACAATGTCATCTACGGCACGAAAGGGCGAGTTTCAGGAGGATTTTCTTGCACTGGAGGAGTATTCTGCCCGTGTATGCGGCGAATTAGGAGTAGAACAGCTGGAATACGTGGCAAATGTCAGTCTTTCCTTTGCAAACGGAGAGTCTGTTTTAAAACGTACCGAAGGTGCAAAACGAGATATCAAAATCAGTACGCTTTCCGATTTGCGGGAACATAGTACGGTGATTTCCGGTGAAATGTATTCAGATGACTTTGCAGAGGATGGCTGTATCGAGGCGGTTGTTACGGAGGCGGCATTAGTACAGCAGAAATTTATCCTTGGGGAAGAGATGGTGTTTTCTTCGATAAAGGATATGGAAGGCAGTCCGTTGCGGGTGCGCATTGTCGGTGTAATAAAGAGCAATGCCCCGGAGGATATTTACTGGGTGACTTCTCCGGAAAGCTATGATACCAATGTCTTTATATCGGAACCTTTGTTTGAACGGATGTTTCGCGGAAACCGTATGAACGGATATAATCTGAATGCTACCTGGTATGTCATCAGTGATTGCTATACACTGCGCCGGGAAGATGCCATGCAGGCAAAAGAGAGGGTAGACAGCCTGCTGGAGCTTCAGAGTGTCAGCAAAAGCATTTCCTGTGACGGTTATGAGAGTGTGCTGGAGGAATTTGCCGGCAAGGAAAAAAAGATAAATGCGACCCTGCTGATTTTACAGGTACCGGTGCTTGCTTTACTTGCGGCATTTCTGTTTATGATTTCCGGTCAGATGCTTTCCATGGAGCAAAGCGAGATTTCGCTTTTAAAGAGCCGTGGTGCCGGAAAGGGGCAGATTATCCGGTTATATTTTATGCAGAATCTGGTATTGGCGGCAGTTTCCTTTGTAATCGGGTTACCGCTTGGTGTTTATCTGTGTAAGATGATTGGGTCTTCTACTGCATTTCTGGAGTTTGGGGTGAAAAGAAGTCTGCACGTGGAATTGTCGGGAGCGGTATTTGCATATGCAGGTGTGGCAATTGCCGTATCTGTAATACTGACATTGATTCCGGTATTGAAATATAGCGGAGTTTCCATTGTCCATGTAAAACGGAAGAAGGCGCAGACGGAGAAGAAGCTGTGGCAGAAGCTCTATCTGGATGTAATTGCGACCGGTGTGGCACTCTACGGATTTTACAATTTTTCCGGCCGACTGGATGAGCTGAAAGAGAGTGTTCTGGCAGGGGAACCGTTGGATCCGTTATTATACCTCAGTGCATCTTTGTTTATTCTCGGAGTCGGTATGTTGTTTCTTCGTATCCAGCCGTTGCTTATCAAGCTTTTATTTTTGGTTCGGAAGCGCAGTCTGAGCCCGGCGGGCTATGCTTCGTTTTTACAGACCATCCGTACCGGGACAAAGCAGCAGTTTGTTATGTTGTTTTTGATTCTGACGGTAGCGCTCGGTATCTTTAATGCAACCGTAGCGCGGACAATTATCGCGAATGCAGAGGAGAATGCGGTTTATCTGACCGGGGCGAACCTGGTGGTGCAGGAGCAATGGAAAAATAATGAAGCATATGCAAAAACGCATCCGGGTACAGAGCTCTATTATAGCGAGCCAGACTTTAGCAAGTACACGGAGATTCCGGAGGTGGAAAGTGCGGCACGTGTCTTCCGCCAGGAGGTACAGTTTAAGCAGGGCAAGGATGTACTCGGTACCGGCGAGGTATTTGCCATCAATACAAAGCAGTATGGTGAGACGGTAGTCGGGAATGAGGGATTAAATGACTATCCTCTGAGAGAATACCTGAATGTACTTTCTACGAATGCAGAGGCTGTTCTGGTATCGGATAATTTCCGTGTGAAGCTTGGAATGAAAATCGGAGATAAGGTGACTTATGAAAATGGGGAAGGAAAGAGCATCGAAGGCACGATTTACGGTTTTGTAAAGTACTGGTCCGGGTATGTGCCGAGCGAACAGGTGGTGTCAGAGGGAGAAATTGTCACAAAGGATAATTATCTTGTAGTGGCAAATCTTTCCCAGGTACAGGAGAAATTTGATATCCGCCCGTATCAGGTATGGTTAAAGACCTCCGGCACGGATGCAGAATTTTTCTATCAGTGGGCAAAGGAAAATAATTACAAATTCACTTCCATTGAGAGTCTGCAGAATAATCTGGCAGATATCCGTACCGATACCTTGTTTCAGGGAACCAACGGTATTTTAACCTTAAGTTTTATTATTATCCTGCTTCTGTGCGGTGTCGGTTATCTGATTTACTGGATTCTTTCCATAAGGGAGAGGGAGCTTTTGTTTGGTGTATTCCGGGCAATGGGTATGCGGAAAAATGAAATTTTGCATATGTTGATTAATGAGCAGATATTCTCCGGAATCCTTTCGATTTTGTTTGGAGCACTGGTAGGAGTTGTTTCCTCCAGACTATATGTGCCGATGATACAAATTACTTACGCGGCAGAAAAGCAGGTGCTTCCGCAGATGTTACTGACAGACCGTGCAGATATGATAAAGCTGTTTGTGGTAATTGCAGTGATGCTTTGTATCTGTATCGCAGTCTTAGTCCGTAATATTGCAGCAATGAAGATTACCAATGCGCTGAAGCTCGGTGAAGACTAACGGTTGAAAGGAGAATACTATGGAGTACATGATTGAAGCGAAGAAGATAAACCGTATTTTCCCGGTGACCGGTGGAGAATTTCATGCATTAAAGGACATTACGATTCAGATTCCGAAAAAGTCCCTGACGATTTTGAAGGGACGCTCCGGTTCGGGAAAAACCACATTGATGAATATTCTGGGAGCACTTGACCGTCCGACCAGCGGCACGCTTTTGTTTGAAGGAGTGGATATCGGCGGATACAGCGAGAAAAAACTGGAGCTGCTTCGCAGAAAGGAAGTCGGTTTTGTATTTCAGTCGGTGTCTTTGATTCCGATGATGAATGCATTTGAAAATGTAGAGTTCTCTCTGCGGCTCGCGGGAATCAGGGAGGGCAGAAAAGAACGGGTAGAGGAATGCCTTAAGCTGGTGGGACTGGGAAACCGTATGGAGCATATGCCGCAGGAGATGTCCGGCGGTGAGCAGCAGCGCGTGGCGATAGCGAGAGCCCTGGCACACCGTCCGAAGGTTATTTTTGCGGATGAACCGACGGCAGAGCTGGATACCGCTACGGCAGCAACCGTTATGAAGCTGTTTCGGGACCTGGTTGAGAAGGAGGATGTTACGATTGTCATGACGACACATGATGTAGGCCTGATGTCTGCCGGAACCCTTTCCTATGAATTGGAAGACGGTGCGGTAAAGACCGATGCGGTGCAGGAATAAGGGAGGATGGTTATGGCAGAAGAAATTATGATTCAGGCGGATAACCTGGTGAAAATCTATAAAACAAAGGACCTGGAGGTGCTGGCGCTTCAGGGGCTTGATTTGACCGTGGAAAAGGGAGAACTGGTTGCAATTATCGGAAACAGCGGCAGCGGCAAGTCTACTTTTCTTAATATGATCGGCGGACTCGATAAACCGAGTGCCGGAAAGCTCTTTGTAGACGGCAAGAATCTGTTTACCCTGAATGAAAAGCAGCTGGTTGAGTATAAGCGGGATACCGTAGGCTTTGTCTGGCAGAATAATGCCAGAAATCTGCTTCCGTATCTGACGGCACTTGAAAACGTAATGACACCGATGCAGTTGACCAATCGCCAAAATAAAAAAGAGCGTGCATTGGAGCTGCTTGATCTGGTCGGAATGTCTCACCGGAAAAATAACCGCCTGCAGCAGCTTTCCGGTGGGGAACAGCAGCGTATTGCGATTGCAATTGCACTTGCGAACGAACCGAAGCTGCTTCTTGCAGACGAGCCGACAGGCTCCGTAGACCGTAAAACGGCAGATTATATTTATGACCTGTTTGTACGTCTGAACCGGGAAAAGGGTCAGACAATCGTAATTGTTACCCACGATACAACACTGGCCAAGAAGGTGAAGCGTGTTGTTGCGATACGCGACGGGAAAATCAGCAGTGAGCGTATTTTAAAAGAGGAGTACAGTGATTTATCGAAAGCCTCTGCCGTGAACTGGCAGGAGGTTGGGGAAACCCAGGAAGAATATGCAATCGTAGATCGTGCCGGTCGTGTACAGATTCCGCGCGATTTGCTGGATAAGCTGGAGCTTCCCGGCAACAAAGTGAAGCTTTCCATGCACGAAGAGAAAATCCAGCTGGAGCGCCCGTAAGTATCCCTTTTTGCAAGCGAGGGGAGTTTTCTGACACCACCTCGCTTGTAAAATTCGCCATGTCCGGGACGGCGTGCAGTTTTTTTGGGGGCCCACCGGTGGATTGCTGAAATGTGCGAGGTAAGGGGGGCAAGATTTGGAGCGGGTTTCAGACAAAAAAATAAGACGCCCTCGCGTCTCTCGAAAACTCTCTTCTCGGTATCTTATTATTGATTTCCTAAAAATACCCAAACTTCATTATCCATCATATCATAACTGAAAAGAAAAGTCTAGTATTTTTTTATTTTTTTGTTATATTGTAGAAGAAGCTTGTAAAGCTTAGGGAAACGCTGATTAAAGCGTTTCCGCGCCGAATTTGCGTAGCGAAGCTACAGTTTCTGCTGCAAATTCGTGCGATCCGCCGGAGGCTTCTAAGGAAGCACTGAATTAATCAGTGCTTCCTTAGAACGAATCATGATTACCGCGGATTAATACCGGCTGTATGCAGCGCAGGGCGTCTGCAAGACGGATACGGTTAATCGGCGACGAAAAGGAGGACATCATATGACAAGAGACACAGAACGACTGCGGGAAGAAGCGCACCTTACGGAATGCGTGGAGATTATCCGGAAGAATATCGCGGGATACGAAAAAGACGTTGCCGTGATGGGGGAAGAAATCCAGGATATGTACAAAAGGTATCATGACAATGATCCGGAAATCTTTACCGAATTATCAAACACCATTACCATGCATGACAACATGAAGCAGGCTCTGGCAAAAAATCTGCGCGCACTAAAAAAGGCCTACTTCGGTAGAATTGACATCAAAGAGCCCGGACGGGAACCGGAGACCTTTTACATCGGAAAAGGCGGCGTTATGAAGGACGGCACTACGATTATTGTCATAGACTGGCGCGCACCGATTGCCAATGTCTATTATGAGAACGGCCTCGGTACCTGTACTTATATGGCACCCGGGCAACAGGAGATTACAATTGACCTACAGAAAAAACGTACCTATGAAGTGGATGAGGACCGGCTGATTGAGTATTATGACTCGGAAGTGGTAGCAAATGATGAACTTCTGACAAAATATCTGGCAAAAAATAAGGAAGCAGTACTTGGGGAAATCATTGCGACAATTCAAAAGGAGCAGAATGAAATCATCCGGAAGTCTCCGTACCGGAATCTTGTTGTACAGGGGGTTGCCGGCAGCGGGAAGACTACGGTTGCAATGCATAGAATTTCTTTCATTCTTTACAACTATGCAAAGGAATTCCGGCCGGAGGACTTTTATATTATCGGAAGTAACCGCATTTTGTTAAACTATATAACCGGTGTTCTGCCTGAACTTGATGTGCACGGTGTCCGGCAGATGACCATGGAACAGCTTTTTATCAGGCTGTTGTATGAGGATTGGAAGGAAAAGAAATACAAGGTGATTCCATGCGGAGAACACAGTTTTTCGAAAGGAAACTCAGAGAATTTTCGGACTCTGGAAAGGTTTTGCATGGAACTGGAGGATAGCATAATACCGAAAGAGGATGTGGTGATGGGAGAGGACGTGCTGTACAGTGCAGAGCAGGTCAGACAGTATCTGAAGGAAAATAAAAATCTTTCCATCCAGTCAAAAATCGATGCTCTAAATACAAAGGTGCTGGTGCGGTTGAAGAATGTGCTTTCCCGCAAGGACTGGGAGTATACGCAGGAAGAGAAAAAGCAGCTCATCAGGGAGTATAGCTTCCGGTTCGGCGGAAAGAAATGGAAGCAGTCGATTTATGAGTTGTATGAACAGTTTTTACAGAAGCAGGGAGAGCCTGTACCGGAAAAGCTCCGGAAGGAATTTGATGTGTATGACCTGGCAGCGCTCGCTTATTTGTACAAACGGGTAAAGGAAACCGATCCGATTCGTGAGGCACATCATATAGTAATTGATGAAGCGCAGGATTTCGGAATGATGGTATACCGGGTGTTACATTACTGTATCCCGCGTTGTACCTTTACGATTATGGGAGATGTATCCCAAAATATTCATTTCGGATTCGGCTTGTCCGATTGGGAGGAGCTGCGCCGTCTGCTTTTGACGGACGAGCTTGACAGCTTCCGGGTGCTATCGAAAAGCTACCGGAATACGGTGGAAATCTCGGAGTTTGCACAGAAAATACTGGCGAAGGGCTCATTTAAGGGCTATCCGATTGAACCGATTATCCGCCACGGAAATCCGGTACGTGAGATGGAATGCAGGGATGAAAAGGAAATGCTTACAGAGGCTGAGAATGTACTTCGCGGTTGGCAGAACGATGGATATGATACGATTGCCGTGATTTGCAGAGATGCGAAGGAGGCAGAGACGATGGCAAAGAAATTATCTGCACGGATTTCCATTGAAGAAAGTGGTTTGGAGACGGCGGAATTTAAAAGCGGTATTATGGTGCTGCCGGTAGACTATACGAAAGGGTTGGAATTTGATGCAGTGCTGCTTTATAATCCGACAAAGGAGCAGTATCCGATGGATGATGGACATGCAAAGCTTCTTTATGTGGCAGCGACGAGAGCATTGCATGAACTGTCGGTTCTTCATACCGGGACGTTGAGCGAGTTGTTAAGATAGACTACATACTTCTTGGGTTTAATAAATATTCTTGCATATATATGTCGAAAATGTTATAATGACAAAAGTGGAACACTTTGTTGAACGATAAGGATAGGATTGATTGTATGAAGACAGCAGAAACAATAAATAACGTTTGTTCCGAGCTTGGGATTACAAGAGCCGACCTCGCAAAGAGAATGGGAATGCTTCCGTCTTCTTTCTATAGAAAGCTTGCCAGAGAAAGTATGACCTTTGAAGAATTTCAGAAATGCCTTGATGTGTTAGGGGTTGCGATTGAGTTTACGCTCCGGTACCCGGACGGCAATGTTCGCAGCTCACAGGATAATCATGAGATTCTTCTGGAAAGAATGGATATGTTGGAAGCGGAACTGGAAGCAACAAGAAAAGTGGCAGAATTTCATAAAAAATCACTGCGGGATTTGCGGACGGAGCTGAACAATGTGGTCGGATATGCGGAGCTCGGAAGAAGGCACGATTCCAAGGCAGAAGAATATCTGGAAAAGATTCGACAGGTATTTACCGATATGGAAAGGACAATCGCCTGTGCGCTTGGTGAAACGGTAAAAGAGGAGCCGGCAGCCGAGGAATCCGCAGATGTGGAACTGTTGGCGGGACGGCGTGTTCTTCTTGTGGATGACAACGAACTGAACCGTGAGATTATAAAGGAACTTCTCATTGAGAACGGCCTTCAGGTAGAGGAAGCACAGAATGGAAGTGAGGCGGTTACTGCAGTGAAGGAAAAAGAGCCCGGCTATTTTCATTTTATAGTAACGGACCTAGAAATGCCGGTGATGGATGGCTATGAAGCAACAATGAAGATTCGAAAGCTTCCGAACCGAATCCGGGCAAATGTTCCGATTATCGCACTTACGGCAAATGCTTTTCCGGAGGAACGGGAGAGAGCGGCAGAGGTGGGAATGGATGAATTCCTTACAAAGCCGGTAAGTTCAGGAGGACTGCTGAGAAGTCTGGTGAGATTCCTGTGAGAGTCGGAATGTCGATACGGCACGAGATACAGTTCCGGGGAAGGGCGGGCGAATGTCCGCCTGCCGGACTTCGGATAAATTATGAAGTCCAAAGGAGAACGCGAATGAAAAAGAGTATAGTTTGTCTTTTGCTTGTTATTACGATGATACTATTGATGTTTGCCGGTTGCGGTGGCGGGGAAAATGATGACAGGCAGACGGGAAGGGATGGAAAGCTTTCTATCAGCATGTATATGTGGGACAGATCCATGTTCAAGGAGTTTACTCCGTGGCTGGAGCAGAGATTCCCTGATATTGAGTTTACGTTTATCCAGAGCTACAATACGATGGAGTACTATAAGGATCTGCTTGCCCGTGGGGAATCCATGCCGGATATCATTACCTGTCGCCGTTTTTCCCTCAATGATGCGGCTGCCTTATCCGATTATCTTATGGATTTGAGCATGACAGAAG
>JAQXOR010000049.1 GCA_029099805.1 Lachnospiraceae bacterium | reverse complement strand
TTCTTTGCAAATACCGAAATCAGGCATAGCGCTGAGACGTTAAACAGTACAAGGCTTACCATTACGCCGAATAATTCTGCTATCTGTAACGGAGAGAGTGATACACTCATGGAAAGACCGGCAGCGTCTCCCATACCTCCCATCATCATCGGCATTGCAATAATCATGGACACTGCATATACGATGGAGGAAAGTACGGATAATACGGAAAGACCGAATAATTTACCGAATACAATCGAGCTTCTCTTCACCGGGCTGAGTAACATTGCTGCCATCGTTCCACGCTCTTTTTCACCTGCAATTGCATCCACACAAAGTCCCATGGCACCGGCAAATAATAGCATTACAATAAAATACGGAAGCATACCGGCAAGGAATTCACCGTTTGCCTTATCCTCATTTACAATCAGCTCATCCTGCATATGAAATACCGTCAGCAAATCCAGATTACCGAAACGGTTCTGAAGAAGAGAGGTTTCAAAGCCCTTCAAAATAATCTCGTTAAACGTGCTTCTTGCCGCGGAAGAATAATTCAGCGTAGAATTATACGCAATCTTTACATCCGGAATCGGGTCACCGGCATTGGCATATGCCTCCGCCTTTGCAAGAAACTCTTTGTCAAAGGTCACGAAAAGGTCTGCATTACCTTCGAGGATATCAGTTCTGATGTGCTCGAGCTCATCTGCGCCCGCATCAGAAGCAAGATAGGTGATTTCTGCCATCGTTTCGTATCCGCTCTGTGCTACCAGCTCCTTTATTCCCTCCGGAGCATTCTGTATATAAACAACAGAAACATGCTCTTCTACATCGGATGCAACCTTATTAATCATGACGCCCATCAGACCATAAATACCAAACATAAGTATTGCCGGTAAAATGAACAGAGAAAAAATCATCTTTTTATCACTGAATACGCGGGCTATTTCCTTTTTAAATATGTCCTTCATTTACTTATCCTCCTTATGATGCTCTTTGTAAAGATTGAAGAATGCATCCTCCAAATCGGCTGCGTTTGTTTCTGCAAGTAGCTCTGCAAGCGTTCCTTCCGTTACCTTCTTACCGTCAATGATAATACCGACACGGTCACAAAGCTTTTCCGCCTCCGACATAATGTGAGTAGAAATAATAACCAACTTTCCTTCATCGCGGAGCTTCTGCAATAAATCGGTCACATTGCGCGCCGTTACAATATCAAGACCGTTCGTCGGCTCATCGAAAATGATAACCTTCGGGTCATGTACCAGGCTTACCGCAATGGATGCCTTCTGCTTCATACCGGTAGAAAGCTCCTCCATTTTTTTGTTCTCAAAAGCGGTAATCTCAAAATACTCGAATAATTCCTTCCGGCGAGTCTCAATCGTTATCTCATCAATACCATGCAGCTTTCCGAAGAAATGGAACAGGTATTTCGGAGAGAAATGCGGGTCCAGCTTTATTTCATTGGTCAGAAAACAGATATTCTCACGTACCTGCTCCGACTGCTTCACAGTATCATATCCGCACACACTGATAGACCCTTCCGTCGGCTTTAATAAGGTTGCCACACAGCGAAGTGTCGTCGTCTTTCCGGCACCGTTCGGACCCAGAAGCCCGTAGATTTCTCCCGGCTTTGCGGCAAGGGAAATATTGTCTACCGCACATTTGATGGTTTCTTTCGTCTTCAGTTCCGCCATTTTCTTCTTGTTTAACTTATACACTTTGGTTAGATTCTTAATTTCTATCATTGTTATACTCCTTTCATTTCCTTTCATTAGTTTAGTTCATTCAGCAAAACGCCCTGCGTTTCCAATAAATAAGGTATATTTACCGCCATAAGTACAAATCCGGCAAAGAAAAGAACTGCTGCAAGGATAAAAACAATTACGATATGCCTTCCCTTTATCTTTTCTCCCTTCGGTTTCAGCAATGCAGTACCTGCCAGCATGAGCGGCGGTGCCACCACAGAAAGCATCAGGTACGCCGCAACCGCTATCAGCCCCATTCTCGGATCCGCTCCGAACACCGATACTTCCTCCGCAGCTGCCGCTCCGTCTTCCGCCACCGTACTTACCGCGGATGCCGTTGCAAAGCTGATGAGCACCGGAAATAAATTATTGACTGCATGATAGATTGAGGAAAGCACCATATTCCCTGTCTTTAGCAGCACCCATGTCATACAGGCTCCCAACACCGCCGTCGTGGCAAACCGCAATGGGTCCAGATGAAATACACCGAAGATGAGTCCCATCGACAGCACAACCACCCACTGCTTCTTCACACCCTGAAATGTATGCTGAATGAAGCCACGGTGTACTGCTTCTTCACAGATTGCCGGCAATATCGATACAATCAGAATGCTCATCCACATTGCGCCGTCTGTCATTACACTGTTCAGCCCTCCGGACACCTGTTCCATTTCCTGCGGAAACAGCACGGCAATAATTAAGGTTACTACCATTGAAAGAACAAATCCGCCGGCCCAGAACAACAGCACTCCGATGATTTCTCGGATTCGCGGCAGACGTACCGGAAATACCTGCTTCAGATTCTGTTTGAAAATAAGCGCCGCACCGACTGCCATGACAAGTAATAACAGCTCTGTGATACCGACACCTAGTAAACCAAGCTTCCTCTGAATCGGATACCCCGCCAGCACAAAAATCACCATCATGACTACGAAGGTGAGAATACCGTGCCACGGTTTTAATCTTTTTTCTTCCATGAAAGCTCCTCCTTCTATCTTCTCTTTCTACTTCCATCCGTATATATACTGTGTATGTCCATATACACAGTATATGCACGGTTCTGTAATTTGTCAAGTACTATTTTATTTTTTTGCGAAAACTTTGAAGTAATCAATAAGCAAAAAGGCCGCAACACTAACTGCTGCAACCTTTTAGTTTATCCAAATTACGGTGCCAAGTTAAAGCCATGCCATGGCTCCGATGCTATACTTATTCCGATGTATACTAACACAATTACATAGTAAATAGCAGGATTCAAAAGAAGTATTACGAGTCTAGGCTTCCACATTTTTACCTTCCGTAACACATAAACTGCAGAAAGCACCAGTCCCACTATGCCAGCCAGAATTCCCTGCCACTCTAACACATCTATTCCGTTCGTAGCTCCTAATATCTCTAGCAGCCATGGAAATAATATGCATAGTATTGAAACCAGCACAGTAACTCCATACACCTTTAAATACCGTTGCATACCTTTCCTCCTTTCACGTTGTAACCTGCTTCAATGATTTACTTACGGCAACAAATTCGCACTGTCATTTGCAATCAAGTAATAGGTCCCTGGCATGTGAGAGTGCAACATACCGCCCAATCTTAAGTTCATTGCCATTTCCGACGCAGAATCAGACCCTGACCATACAAATTCTTTCTTGGCATCCTTATATCTCTTAGCAACATAAAAGCTTATATCATTTCCAAAAAAGGTATCTTCTCCTGCGCCCCTCTGAGAATAATCGTCAATCACATCATTTCCGAACGAGTTTTTAATGTGTTTCTTGCTACCAACCACGTCTGTCAGAATCATCATAAATGCTGCCGGCGTTTGCTCAACCATCACCTGGTAATAGTCATCACGAATCAAACGGTCAGTCTCTACAGTATAAAACTTAGCAAAACGACTGATTCGTGTTCCATATCTATCCATTAAATCCAATGCCGCCTTTTCTGCCTCTGCTCTCGTGCTATACTTTTCCTCATATGTATATTTCGTATTTGCTTCTCCGGTATATACATAAAGCTGCTCACGATTATCGGCAACCTTCTTAAATGCATTTAACGTATCCTTCAGGTTTCCGTTATAGTTGTAGTCATCATCAAACACAGATTCCCAGGTTCCTTCTTGTGCCTTAAAGAATTTATTTTCATAAGATTTTTTCACGCTCACTTCATAGGTCGTACCGTACTTAGTGAAACCCCACTTTTCCTCCAGAGGAAGATACGGCACCAAATCGTCTTTGTTTACCACATTAAAAATAGTATTATAGGAAGTGGCATTCTCTTCCAAAGTTGTATTCGGTGTTGCCATAGTATAAGCTACTGTCGTATACCCGCGATTCACATACATTGCAGCTAAAATATTAGCAATCGCCGCACCTCTGGAATGTCCTGTAATAAAAATTACTTTCTCACTATCTGCATCTAACTCATTAATATATCTCTGAATGTACTCATCCAAGCGATTGGCTGCAACATCAAATCCCTTATGATTCTGTTTGTTTTTCCAATGTACGTTACCTCTATCCCAATAATCATCCGTATCGGCACCTACATCAAAGTTGCTTGACCACTCTTCAATGGTTGCATCCGTACCACGTACCGTAACAAAAACAATATCCTTCGTCACGCCTTGGCAAGTAACCTCTCTGTGACCCATGGTAATCTCCGAAAGATCATCATCCGAATATGTATCTGCCAATTTCACCGGAGTAACATTCTTCATCCCAAACTGCTTCATCATCTCTTCATCGTCACCGACAAAGTCCGCACCGGAATTTATGGTAAAGTCATTATGATAAGCACCCAGGGAGTAAATTATTCCCAACTTAGACAGATCCTTTTTATATGTAGAAAGCCCGTCAAAAAACTTTGTGTAATCCATTCTAAAGTTTACGTCAAACGTATAGCCGTTTGCGGTAACCTTTCCATTAAAAAGATTGCCATCCTTACCT
>JAQXOR010000048.1 GCA_029099805.1 Lachnospiraceae bacterium | reverse complement strand
TCCTGTGTAGACGCTCCCGCCCTTTTTAATCTTACCGACAGATTCACTCCTGCCGGATAACGTCCTTTGATTGCATCCTCAACGCCAAAATAAAGACTTGCAGAGGAGGAAATCATTACAAGCACCATCGTCAGAAGAATGCAAATGGATGCAAGCCCTGCCCCGTTTCTCCGCATACGGTATGCCATGGAAGAAACAGACACAAAATGCTTAGGCGTATAGTAATACCTCTTATTCTTCTGAAGAATTCTGCAAAGCACTACCGAACCTGCCATAAATAAAAGGTACGTTGCTATAATAACCAGAAGGACTGCCAAAAAGAACGTATTCATTGCAGTAAGCGGGGTCTCAATGCTGACCGCAAGATAATATGCCGTTCCAAGAAAAAGCATTCCTACCGCCGCATAGAGCCAGGTACGCTTCGGTGTACGTTCTCCTGCCCGGTTGCTCTGCATCAACTCAAGCGGCTTCGCTCTTCTCACCCGCACAAAGGAATTTACAAGCAGAAGCAGATAAATCAGACCATACGTAATTACTGTTTTCCACAGTGCATCTCCGTTGAGGCGCAAATCATAGGTGACTTCCACATGAACCAGATTGAACAGAACCAGCTCCGCTGCCTTTGCAAACACTATCCCTAAGAAGCTGCCGACTCCAATGACGATTCCTGCCACCATGCTTCCTTCCCAAAGCATGAGCTTTCCGATGTTTCGCTTGTCCATCCCAAGGATATTATATAGTCCGAACTCCGGATATCTCTGACGAATGATAAAAGAATTGGTGTAAAACAAAAACAGTACCGAAAAGACAGCCATCACTCCGGCACCAAGAACAAGCACCATAACCATTGACCTTCCGCCACGCATGCTCTGTACGGCCGGAGAGTCCGCCACAAAACGCAGAATATACGACACCATAACCATGACACAGCCGGTCAGGAGATAAGGGGCATACATCTTCTTATTCTTTCGGATTCCCTCCCATGCCAGCTTTGGAAAAAATACTTTCTTCATTGTCTCTCACCACCCGTCGCCAGCATTGTAAGTGTATCCGAAATCATCTGATACAGCTGCTCATTCGACTGTTCCCCCCGGTAAATCTGATGAAATACCTCGCCGTCCTTAATAAACAGCACTCTGCCCGCATGGCTTGCTGCCTTTACGGAATGCGTTACCATAAGTATCGTCTGACCGCTCCGGTTAATCTCCGCAAACAGGCGGAGCAGCTCGTCCGTTGCCTTGGAATCCAATGCGCCCGTCGGCTCATCTGCCAGAATCAGCTTCGGATTTGTAATCAGGGCTCTTGCCACCGCCGCGCGCTGCTTCTGCCCGCCGGACACCTCGTACGGATACTTTTTCAAAAGCTCCGTAATGCCGAGCTTTGCAGCAATCGGCTCCAGTCTCTGTTTCATCTCGTCATACGGCTTTCCCGCCAATACGAGAGGCAGATAAATATTGTCCTCAATGGTAAACGTATCTAACAGATTGAACTCCTGAAAGACAAATCCAAGATTATCCCGGCGGAATTCCGCCACCTCGGACTCCTTAATCTGTGAAAAATCCTTGCCGTCAAGCCATACCGTACCCGAGGTAGCCTTATCCAGTGCAGCCAGAATATTAAGCAGTGTCGTCTTGCCGGAACCCGACTCCCCCATTATGGCAACATATTCTCCCTGCTCCACTTCAAAGGAAACCGATTTGAGTGCCTCTACCTTATTTCCTCCGAAGCGTGTCGTATATACCTTTTGTACTCCGCTTACCTTTAAAATACTCATCTTACAAGTATCTCCCTTCCTGTTTTCTGTCCCCATTGTACACGAAAAGGGAGCTGTAACGCCATAGCATCGGCTTACAAATCTCCCTTAAAATCTTACAATTTTGTAAGACCCTTCTACGAATTTTTCATTATTACCGTTTCGATTACGTCTGCCGCGTGCTCACAGGCATCCATACAACGCTCCAGATAAGAATAAATATCACGCCATGCAATTACCTCCAAGGAATCACTGCCTCCCGTAAAAAGCTCACGCATCCCTTCAATATACAGGCTGTCGCCTTCCTCCTCCAAATCATTGATACGAATCAGATACTCCTTAAGCTTTGTTGATTTACGAAACTCCGGGAACTCTTGCATCGCCTTTTTTAATGCTTCACAGGCAGCAATAACAAGCTCTGTCATTGCTACCGCCGTATCTTTAATTGTATCGACATTACAGATATAAATCCGTAAGAAAACATCCTCTATCGTATCCGTAATATCATCCAGATTCTGAGCGAGAGAAACAATATCCTCCCGCTCTATCGGTGTTATAAATGCCTTATTTAGCATATTCATCAATTCATGCTTTTTCACATCAGCCGCATGCTCGATTTCATGAATCTTCTCTCTGACCTGTGATAATTTACTTCCGGAATAATTTTTCACGGTCTCCCCCAACAGCGTTGCTGCCAGACAGGAGCACTCCGCACACTCAATAAAATTGTCAAAATAGTACCGGTCACCTTTCTTTGCCATCGTCTGCTCTCCTTTACCAATCATGATTCCGTGCCATACTACAGCATAAACAGCTTTGCCATCAAAAAACCGATAAGCCCACACCCCGGAAATGTTAGCACCCATGTCAGCACCATTTCCCGTACCACCGAGAAATTAATTGCCGAGAGGCGTTTTACCGCCCCGACCCCCATAATTGCAGTTGTCTTCGTATGGGTTGTACTTACGGGAATCCCGAATACGGACGATAAAAGCAGGCAGAAGCTCGCCGCAATATCTGCGGAAAAGCCCTGAAATTTTTCCAGCCGCACCATATCCATTCCGACAGACTTAATAATCTTTTTTCCGCCGATGGATGTTCCGATTCCCATTACCACGGAACAACTAAGCATCATCCAGAACGGAGGCTGTACCGCCGTAGCCGTGTCGGAGCCATTCACCAGAAATAAGGCAAGCAGCAAAACGCCCATAAACTTCTGACCGTCCTGTGCCCCGTGCATAAAGGAAGTCGCTGCACCTCCGGCAATCTGCGCTCCCGAAAAAAAGCGGTTCGCACGTTTGCGATCCATGCTCCTGCAAAGAGCCACGGTAAGCTTAGACGTTCCAAATCCTGAAACAAAGCCCAGAACCGTCGATAATCCCAGACCGTAAATCACCTTGATCCACTCCGATAAATTGATTCCGGAAAGCCCGCCCTGCAGGGAAATTGCTGCCCCTGAAAGTCCTGCAATCAGTGCATGGCTCTCACTGGTCGGGATTCCGAAATACCATGCCGCCACGGCCCATACCACAATGGCAAACATGGCGGCACACAGTGCTATAAGTGCCTTCCTGTTATCCCCGTTAAAATTTACCATGTTTTTTATGGTCATTGCCACGGTTGTATTCACAAGGGACATCACAAGCACTCCGAGAAAGTTAAATACTGCCGACATAAAAATTGCCGCACCTGCCGGCATACTTCTTGTCGCCACGCAGGTAGCAATCGCATTCGGTGCATCCGTCCAACCGTTTACAAAAATCACTCCGAGCGTCAGAAGTACTGCAAGAAACAGTACCGGATTTTCAAGCATTTGTCCAAAAAAATAGGAAAATGAAATATCCATGTATTACTATCCTCCGAAAGCCGGGCTACCGCCGGTTTTACTGTTGTCTCCCGCAAAATTTATCGAGACAACCTTAGTATACAGGATAATTCCGTTAAAAATCCGTAAAATTCTTTCCTGTTTCTGCTAAAAATCTGTAAAAGAGTACAAAAAAGCAATACTATTCGAACCGGAACCACTTAAAGTCAAACTCGCACCCCGGCAGGAATACAAAGTTCACCGTGTTCTTTCCGGCTACCTTTGAAAAAGCAAAGGTCTGCTCCGTGTAAGTCTCAGAGCCCGTAAATTCCGCAATCTCATTTCTGTCACCGTCTTCTCCGTTGAAACGGATATGAATCGTATTCTTCGGCAGATGACTCCTTCCGCAAATGGTAACCCTTTCGGCACCCCGTTCGCCGAAATCCATTCCTTCAAAGACAATGGTTACGTTATTGCCGATGCCGGTAACGGCATCCTCCTCCACGGTAAAGGTATCTCCGTAAATCGAAGTATTCTCCTTTACCGGAAGCATTGCAAACGCCTTCTCCTGCTTTGTAAAATAAAAGCCCTTGAGATGTATTTTATTCTCTGTAACAAAGCTGAGCGCGGTCACTCCTTTTAAGCGAACCGGAAGCTTATAGGTACGCTCCTGATAGGTATTCCAGATTGACGGGACATGATAGGTCACCGTGTCTATATGCTTACTTCCGGTATCGCCCGGTGCTCCCTCCCAGATTTCAATTTGAACCGCATCCCCGCCAAGCTCAAAAATCGGCAATGTTATTTCGTCCGAACCAAACTCTCCGAAATCCACATTATCAAAGGTCACCGTCGTTTTTCCTTCTCTGGCGGTAGCCACTCCGCGCTCGTTTCCGTTTGTCACCACCCCCTGATGTCTGGTATAAAGGCTGCCTGAAACCAGCTCGTATGGGTTCAGATATGCCGCTCCGATTCCCTCGATTACAAAATCCATGTCGGAAATCAGGCGAATCTTTTCCGCACCGTTCTTTCCGTTACAGCGGACACGTACCTCTCCGTCACCGAGTGCGGTTAAAAGTACCCTGTTTCCGTATGCAAGCCCTTCGGACTTACTCATTCCGGAAGCTCCCGATGCTACATCCGTGAGCTTTGCAATATTGGAATCCACACCGCCATTGTTTGTCACGCGCCATGAGATATCCCGATAAGTGGCATTTTCCGGATAAAGCTTTGCTGTCAGCATAACTTCACTCTGCCCGGCATTCAGCCTGTTTGTTCCCTCCGTCACAATATCAATACGGCGTACCGGTACTTCCTCCGCCATACGCTTCTTCCATTGAGCAACGGTCTCTTTGCCTGCTTCCTCAGAGCTCTGTTTTGCTGCTTCCGCCGCCTCTCTTAGTGCCAGCCACCTTGCCTGTGCCGTCACATTGTCCTCCGTTGCGGAAACACCCTCAGGCACCGTACAAGGCTCTGCCCGTAAAACAACAGTTTCCTCCGGCAGTCCCACAGAAGTTGCTTTTACCACGATTTCTCCCGGTTCGGTCTTTGCTGCAATCACCGCCAGGAGCTTGCCGGAAAAAAGACGTCTGCTCGTCGCCTTGTAGTTGTCGTAATCCGTACTGTCACCGTTGTCAAGACCGACTAACCGTCCCGCACCCTCAACCGATACATGAATCCGGTTTCTTGCATTCCTTACCGGATATCCGTCCGCATCCTCTACACCGATTTCCACAAAAATCAAATCCCTACCGTCTGCCGCAAGGCTCGTGCTTTCCGGCTTTAACAAAATCCTTGCCGGGTCGGTAAAGGAATGCTCGGTATCCCTTGCGATTTCCGTTCCGTTTTCATCGTAAGCAACCGCAGTAATCTCTCCCGGCACATACGGCACCTTCCAGTGACCGAGAAGCTTTGTCCCATTTGCATGGTCAATCGCGTAATCTCCTTTGGACACTCCGTTTACAAAAAGCTCTACTCTCGGTGCATTGGAGCAGATTCGCACATCCACCGTCTGTCCTGCTGAAAAATCCCAGTACGGGAAAATATGTACCATCGGCTTTTCCTTGTAGTCCGTCCATTCCGCCTGATAGATATACGCTTGGTCCTTAAAAAACCCTGCAGTATCAATTTGCCCGAAGTAAGAGTTCTTCGTGTGGTACGGGGTCGGCTCCCCGATATAATCAAACCCGGTCCAGATAAACTGTCCCAAACTGAACTTTGCATCCCTGTCCGTATAGATGCAATACTCCGTAGACTTTGCCCCCCAGCTGGTCGTTGCATTGCCCAGTGAGGAACACTGCTCGTCATCGTCACAGAGTACAGACTGTTCGAGAGGAAAGCGGTAAATACCGCGGCTTTGCACCGTTGAACCTGTTTCACTGCCGTAAATATACCAGTCAGGATGCTCCTCATGATGCTCCTCATAACAGGTTTCTCCGTAGTTATAACCCGCATATTTTACAAGCTCTGCGCACTTCTTCGCATTTTCCCACGGCATATAATTGGAGCCGATAGTAACCGGTGCGTTTAACAGCGGGTCGTGCAGCCTTACCTCTGCCGTCAGGTACTTTGTAATATCCTGTCCGTGCTCATCGGCATGGGTATCGTAAATCTCGTTTCCGATACTCCACATAATCACAGACGGGTGATTGCGGTCACGGCGAATCCAGCTTGCCACATCTGCCTTATACCATTCCTTAAAGAAGGTGGCATAATCATACGGTGTCTTATGACGTTCCCACATATCAAAGGCTTCCGCCAGCACCAGAAAGCCCATTTCATCCGCAAGCTCCATAAACTCATATGCCGGCATATTATGAGATGTCCGGATAGCATTGACACCCATTTCCCGCAGCTTCTCAAACTGCCTGCGAAGTGCTTTTTTATTAAAAGCCGCACCGAGACATCCAAGATCGTGATGCTCACACACGCCGTAAAGCTTTACGTGTCTGCCGTTTAAAAAGAAGCCCTCCTCCGTATCGAACGAAATAGTACGAAATCCTATGGACTGTCTGATTTCATCCACTACCGTATCATCCTTAATCAGCTCGGTAACAAGAGTATACAGCACCGGATGCTTCAAATCCCAACGTTTTGGCGATGGAACAGTAAACTTCTGCGTATCCGTGGCAAAGCTGCCGGTAAGCACCTCTCCCATGCTGTCTGCCGCTTTCTCCCCGTCCGGCGAAAGAATGCGATGCCGTATCCTTACTCCGTCCAGTCTGCCGTCCACCGGTTTCCCGTTCAGCCCCTTAGCTCTTTTAGATGCCGCCGTATCTGCTACGGATAAATCACCCAGATTGGTCCCTGCACCGCATTCTGCCTCTGTCACAACCGTCACAAGAAAATCCCCGGCCTGCTCTGCGGTATGCACATAAACACCGTCGCTTGCCAGATGCACCGGAGGTCTTGTCACAAGCCACACATTCCGGTATATCCCGGCTCCCGAATACCAGCGGGAGTTTGGACTCTGATACCTAACCTGTACATAAACCGTATTCTCCCCCTCATGCAATGCATCCGTAATATCAAACTCAAAGGCAGAATACCCGTACTTCCAGTCATATACCCGCATACTGTTCACATACACGGTGCAATTCATATACACTCCGTCAAAGCGCAATAAAACACGTTCCTCCGACGGCACATAGGAAAAGCTTTTCCGATACCAGCCCTCACCGTCCCGGTACAAATCCTCTGCATCATAAATCAGCCAGTCATGCGGCAAATCTACCGTCAGCCATCCGCCTTGTTCCGTAAACATCGTATCCGCCGCCACACCGAGCGGCCTCTCCGTAAACTCCCAGCCATCGTTCCATACTGTTCTTTTTGTCATTCAACCACAACCCTTCTCTGCTCAACCGGATATTTTCGAAAGAAACACGGACTCATTCCGTACTGCCATCATTATATCACCTTCCCTGCCCGAATTCAACGATACCGGAAAAAAGCTCCCTCGGATTCCATCAATTTCATAACAATCCATTGACATAAACAGCAAAACTGTTGTATTCTTTTTATATCTATATTTGTTATACTGATGTTGGATACTGATATGCTGCATCCTTACTACATCAGTCTGAGAAAGGAACGACAGATATGCGGAATTTTGAAGGCTATTTAAAGGGAATCAATCTGGGTGGCTGGCTCTCCCAGTGTGGTACGAATTATACTGAGGAGCATTACAGTACCTTTATTACTAAAAAAGATATTGATTTGATTGCCTCCTGGGGCTTAGATCATGTCCGACTTCCGGTGGATTATAATGTGGTCCAAAATGAAGACGGGTCATTTATTGAATCCGGCTTCCGCCATATCGATGATTGTATCCGGTGGTGTAAAGAAAACAAACTGAATATTGTATTGGATTTGCATAAAACCTGCGGCTACGTTTTTGATAATGAGAACTACTGTGACTTTTTTACCGAACGCAGACTTCAGAATATTTTTATCCGTCTCTGGATGGAATTTGCAAGACGCTATGGGTCCGATGAAACCATCGCCTTTGAGCTTTTAAATGAGATTACGGATGCCGCCACTACCGAGCCATGGAACCGTATCGCCGCAGAGACGATTGCGGCTATCCGTCCGCTTGCTCCTACAAAAAAAATAATTATCGGCGGTATTTTTAACAGCAGTATTTACGGATTAAATTTTCTGGAAAAGCCGGTAGATGAGAATATTGTTTTCACATTCCACTGCTACAGCCCGATGATATTTACCCATCAGGCCGCCGGCTGGATAAAGCATATGCCAAAAGAGTTCCACACCACATATCCGGCTCCTGCTTCCAAAATCCGTGCGGAATCCGCTGTTGTATACGGAGATGATTTCGATGCCGAATTCAATACTCTCGGAGATGAAATTTTATCTGTAGAATATTTCAGAAGACTGTTTGCTCCGGCAATTGCCATTGCGGAACGTTATCAGGTACCTCTTTACTGCGGCGAATATGGCGTCATCGATTACGCCGACCGTGTCAGCACCCTTGCATGGTTCAAGGATATGCACGCAGCTCTGGAAGAAGCGTCCCTTGCACGGGCAGTATGGACTTACAAGAGTATGAACTTTGATATTTCCGGTGACCATAATATGGACATCATAGACGAGCTGATTCACAACTTATAATAAAGCAATCCCCCCTCTAAAAAGAGAGTGCCTTTTTCCGGCACTCTCTTTTCCATTCCACGTTCTCCTAATGTTTTACTCCCTCTATCGCATTATGTAACTCATCAAACAACTCATTATAACGAATATGACTTGCAGAAAGCTTTGTCACCGCAATATGAAGACTGAGCGGAATCTCCTTTCCCT
This sequence comes from Lachnospiraceae bacterium, assembly GCA_029099805.1. Classification (GTDB taxonomy): domain Bacteria; phylum Bacillota; class Clostridia; order Lachnospirales; family Lachnospiraceae; genus SIG307. The sequence goes on along the minus strand of JAQXOR010000048.1, from coordinate 21,160 downwards.
CATATACAATCGGCTTTCCGTTATAGGCTCTGATGCGCTCGGCAATTGCCTCAGCATAGGCGGCATCCTCATTGTCTGTCAACAGAGTGAACTCATCCCCGCCAATGCGGAAAACAACATCCTCCTCACCGGCCTCCTGCTCCATCCTGCGAAGGGCCTCCAGAATTGCCATATCTCCCGCTTTGTGACCGATTTCATTAATCGGCACCAGATGAGCAATATCACAACATACAAAGTAGCAATTCTTTCTCGTCTTAAATAACTCGTACAATTCACTGATATCTACATTTTTTCCCATAATCAAGTCTCCTTTCATTTTCGGCGGGTACTGTCTCGGAAACAATTCGAAATACTGTGGGTTTTCCCGGAACTCCGAAGGATTACAGTCCCATACCTTCTTAAATGCCCTGCTAAAGGACTCACCGGTACTATACCCATACGCAAGTGCCACATCGAGCACATTCATCTCCGGCTTAGTCACCAGCATTCTGGCAGCCAGTGTCATCCGTCGACGAATAATGTAATCATGGACACTGATATGATTCAGACACCGGAACATCTTTTCCAAAGCCGCCTTGGAGCAAAAGCATTCCGCTGCCACATCCTCCGTCTTAATCTCAGCCGAAAGATTTCCCTCGATATATTCCAGTGCCGTTGTCAGTATTTCAATCTTGTTCATAACCTCACCCTCTTTCCCTTTTCTCTAAAAGAAGCGCTTCTTATACAATGAACAGGGTATATTCATTGGTTAAGTATACTATACAATAGAATCGGACGGTTTTCTTGACTTTTTGAATACATTCTGCGTAGACAGACCCCTTACTCGAAAAACGAATACTTCCGCTCATCACTATCTTATCTGTGCTTCCGGAATCTGAAACAGCCCGATTCCCGGAGGATACACTGTAAATAGAATGAAAGCAGCAAGTTGAAGCATTATTATATATTTTAAATCCGCAGGACTGTTACGTCTGCAGTTAGATGCCGTCCTGTATATAATCGAATAAGCCGCTACTACACTTACAATAAAGGTAAGTATGTCAAGCCATGCCTTATGATACCCAAGTATTCCTGTATATGTATAAAAAATCACAGGTATCAGCCAGGTTCCTGCAAGAATTCCCGCAAAGGAAGCATTTAAGATGCAGGGATACTCCTTTAAAAGACACTTTCCCGCAACCAAGGTATACATAAGCATCGGAAAAAATACAAGCTTCATATGCTCCCATGTAGATTCATTGACCGGAAAAAACAAGCCTGCGATAAAATGATTCCCCGACCATTCATAAACAAAGTGAGATATCGTTCCGACAATTAGTGTAAACACTGCTCCTATAATACAATAATACTTTAATGAACGCATAAAAGCCCCCGGGTTGCACATACTATATTACTTTTAATTTATGCAATCCGGGGGGAGAATTATCACCTTCCGATTTACGAGCTTTCTCTAACAACTTTCATCTTCTATTGCAGCAAAGAAAGTACATCCTTATTGCTTTGGTTAATCTGTGCAATCATAGAAATCCCGACCTGGGACAATATGTTTTGCTTTGACTGCTCCACTACCTCTGCGGACATATCTGCGTCACGGATTCTCGATTCCGCGGCAGTCGTATTTTCTTCGGCATTTCGATTCACCTGCTCCGCATGTTCTAAGCGGTTCTGATAGGCACCGATTATACTGCGTTGCTTACTTACCTTCTCAAGTGCCTTTTTTACCTTCTCCATCGTCTCGGTTGCATCCTCATGTGTCAATACATTGGCACCGCGAATCCCAAGTCGCTCCGTATCCAGGTTTTCATAGGTCATATGAACTCCTTGACCGCTGTTTGCACCGGACTGAATGTAGACATCACAGATATGATCAAGCTCGTACGTATGCTCTTCACGAGTGACCACCGTCGACTTCGTGGCTTTTGTGCTGCTTTTTGCATCCGAATAACGATAAATCGAGGAATAGCCCTTATTTTTCGTGTCGTCATCACTGATATCAATTGACACCAGATTCGCCATTGCCTCTCTGATATAGTTCTCCATATCGCTCTGCGAGGTCGCCGCATTCTTATTTACAGGAATGTTCATGGTAAGGTTTCCAACAGAGGTTGATGTTCTTCCATTGGCACAAGTATATGCTGTATCAGATACCAGACTGAATTGCAAATAAATCGTACCACCTTTGGTATTATCTGTCCAAAGGGAGTGACCGTTTGTATCGTTAATCGCTGTTAAAATACCGTTTAACGAATTTGGAATCGAATAGTGGATGGATGATTTATACTTCGAACCATCTGACAGCGTATTTTCTTTCCACCAAATGTTTTCTCCGGTTCTGTCACTCATATCGTAAGGATAATTACCGTAATAATACGCACTCGATAGCTTTGTCTTCACCAACCCGATTCCCGGCATTGTAAAAGTCATCGAAAATGCCGAATCATCGTCCACACCGGCATGTGCCGGGTTATTCATACTGACCGGCTCACAAAAGTCGGTGTCATACGCTTCAAAATTCTTTCTGGATGCAAGCATCGCATCATAATTGATGCCAGCTGAAATGCCCAAAATCTTTGGTGCACTATCACTGGCGTATGTACTTTTCGTTGTAACACCGTTATAGACATAACTACTTATGTTCGATGTTGATTCATGGAACGCCTGTAGCAGCTGGTCCTTTGTTGTTAGGTCGTTCACAGTATACGTATAGGTAAAGTCAATTCCTGTCGTCTCCGGATATTTCGTATAATCCATATGGTCACTCAGCTTGAATGAATGACTTCCGGCCATTGTCGCATCCCAGGCTATTCGCTCCGACGCATATTTCCTGCCGTCATAGCCGGTCCAGCTGACCAGAATTCCATCATCATTAGCATCTACTTTTATACTACCGCTTGGCATCGCTAGCTTGTTATTGTTGTCCGTATAGCTGGTAGAAGAAATCTTTCCAAACACAACCGCCGGATAGGATTCATGAACCGTTTCCTGCACGATTGTCGTTGTCACAGGCACCAGCTTTGCTTCCCAGATTCTTCTGGTATTAAACGTCGTCTGCTTAAAAATATCATCCATCTCATCCTGAAGCAATTGCACCTCCCGGTCAATCGCCTCACGGTCAGCAGGAGTATTCGTATCGTTAGCCGCCTGTACCGCCAGCTCGTTAATCCGGTGCAGCATCGCATGTACCTCATTCAGCGCACCGTCCGCCACCTGGCAATAAGAAATACCGTTCTGGATATTCTCTGCACCTCTTGCAAGCCCCCTGATCTGACTTCTCATTTTCTCGGAAATAGCCAGTCCCGCAGCATCATCCGCAGCACTGTTTACGCGCAGTCCGGAAGAAAGGCGCTCTACCGCCTTTTTCTTCTTCTGCTCAACCGTATGAAATTGTCGCCCAGCATTTATTGCCGATAAATTGTGTGCAACAATCATTGCTATCCTCCATAAATGCAAACTACTCCATATATAATATCGGCTTTTTTATGAAGAACATTAACCCATCAAAAAACTATGCTACAGACGCAGTTCCTGGTCATCTCATTCACATTCATTTTTCTTCTTTCACATTCCCTTTAAACAGTTGAAATATGTCAAAATATATTGTATAATTTATGTGTATCCGGCATCAGTTGGAACAATTCCATAGATTACGGTATTTCGCATGAATTTGCGCCATTTTTTATTTCATTTTGCTAATTATGCATTCCGTAGCTTCTTGATTTTACAAACTTTATAGATAAAGGAGACTTTTGCTTATGAGATTGGTAACCCGTTCTGATTTTGATGGCCTTGCCTGTGGCGCTTTACTCAAGGAAGCAGGTATTATTGACAGCTGGAAATTTGCTCATCCGAAGGATCTTCAGGATGGTCTGATTGAAGTGAATGAAAATGACTGCCTGGCGAATGTGCCTTTTGTAGAGGGCTGTGGTCTTTGGTTTGACCATCATTCCAGTGAGCATGAGCGTCTTTCGCTGGAAGGAAAATATAAGGGTGAGAGCCGTATCACACCGTCCTGTGCACGCATTATTTACGAGTATTACGGCGGCAGGGAGCGTTTTCCGCAGTTTGATGACATGATGGTTGCTGTCGATAAGGTAGATTCCGGTAACCTTACCATTGACGAAATTCAGAACCCGAGCGGATGGATTTTGATTGGTTTTCTGATGGACCCGCGTACCGGACTCGGTCGTTTCCGTAACTTCACGATTTCCAACTATCAGCTCATGGAAGTTTTGATGGATGCCTGCCGTACCATGACGACGGATGAGATTTTAGCTCTTCCGGACGTAAAAGAACGTATTAAATTGTACTACGAGCAGACCGAGAAGTTTAAGGAGATGGTTTTGGCACACACTGTTACGGAAGGTAAGCTTCTGATTTCCGATTTGCGTGGCGTTGACCCGATTTATTCCGGTAACCGCTTCATGATTTACAGCATGTACCCGGAGCAGAACATCTCCGCATGGATTGTCAGCGGACGCGGCGGCAAAGGCTGCAGCGCCGCAGTCGGCTACAGCATCCTGAACAAGACCTGCACCGTGGATGTCGGAAGCCTGATGTTAAAGTACAACGGCGGCGGTCACAAGAAGGTCGGCACCTGCCAGTTCAGCGATGAGAACATGGCTACGGAGCTTCCGAAGATGCTTGCAGAATTAACGAGCCTGGCAAATCAGTAGGGCTGACTCCACAAATTGGAACTTACTAAGGAAATATACGGGGCATCTCCAATTAAAACTTAGGTGCTATGTCACTGAACTTTTAACTGATTATATCACTTGTTAAATAATATAACAAGTTTGAATTAAAACTTCAGTGCAAAATCACTGAACTTTTAATTATTATATCCCTTTTACCCAAACTTATACATCAGAGAATAGGAAATTATTTCACCCCAACTCTTGACAAAGAGCAAAAAAAAGGACTTCCGAGATTACATCTCGAAAGTCCCCAAAACCCTTGATTCAGAGTATTTTCAATTAGAACTTGCCTTCCTTAGCTGCTTCTTCAATGGAAACCGCAACTGCTACAGTCATTCCTACCATCGGGTTGTTACCTGCGCCGATGAGACCCATCATTTCTACGTGAGCCGGAACGGAAGAAGAACCTGCGAACTGTGCATCGGAATGCATACGTCCGAGGGTATCGGTCATACCGTAGGAAGCCGGACCTGCTGCCATGTTATCCGGATGAAGGGTTCTGCCGGTACCGCCGCCGCTTGCTACGGAGAAGTACTTCTTGCCTGCTTCGATTCTTTCCTTCTTGTAGGTACCTGCTACCGGATGCTGGAATCTGGTCGGGTTCGTGGAGTTACCGGTAATGGAAACGTCTACGTTCTCCTTCCACATGATTGCAACGCCTTCCGGAACGCTGTTTGCGCCGTAGCAGTTAACCTTTGCGCGAAGTCCGTCGGAGTATGCCTTACGGGAAATCTCCTTAACCTCATTGGTATACGGATCATACTGGGTCTCAACGAAGGTGAAACCGTTGATACGGGAAATAATCTGTGCTGCATCCTTACCGAGACCGTTTAAGATAACACGGAGAGGCTTCTGACGAACCTTGTTTGCCTTCTCTGCGATACCGATAGCACCCTCAGCTGCTGCGAAGGACTCGTGACCTGCCAGGAAGCAGAAGCACTCGGTCTCTTCCTCAAGAAGCATCTTACCGAGGTTACCGTGTCCAAGACCTACCTTACGGGTATCTGCAACGGAACCCGGAATACAGAATGCCTGTAATCCCTCACCGATAGCTGCTGCCGCATCTGCTGCCTTTCTGCAGCCCTTCTTGATTGCGATTGCCGCACCTACGGTGTATGCCCAGCAAGCGTTCTCGAAGCAAATCGGCTGAATGCCCTTAATCTGATCATATACATTCAGACCGGCATCCTTTGTAATCTTCTCCGCTTCTTCGATAGAAGCGATTCCATAGCTGTTTAATACAGCATTGATTTTGTCTATTCTTCTTTCATATGATTCAAACAAAGCCATGATATGTATCCTCCTGATTTATTTTAGATTATTCCTTTCTCGGGTCGATAATCTTGACAGCGTCTGCCACACGACCATACTGACCCTTTGCCTTCTCGTAAGCGGTATTCGGATCGTCACCCTTCTTGATGAAATCCGTCATCTTGCCAAGGCTTACGAACTGATAACCGATAATCTGGTCATCTGCATCAAGAGCGATACCGGTTACATAACCTTCTGCCATCTCGAGGTAACGCGGTCCCTTCTTTAAAGTACCGTACATGGTACCAACCTGAGAACGAAGACCCTTACCAAGATCCTCAAGACCTGCACCGATCGGAAGACCTTCCTCGGAGAATGCACTCTGGGTACGACCGTAAACGATCTGTAAGAACAGCTCTCTCATAGCGGTGTTGATAGCATCACATACAAGGTCGGTGTTCAGAGCTTCCATAACGGTTAAGCCCGGAAGAATCTCAGATGCCATAGCTGCGGAATGGGTCATACCGGAGCAACCGATGGTCTCAACGAGTGCTTCCTGAATAATACCATCCTTTACATTTAAGGTCAGCTTACATGCGCCCTGTTGCGGTGCACACCAGCCGATACCGTGTGTTAAACCGGAAATATCCTTTACTTCCTTTGCCTGTACCCACTTTGCTTCCTCCGGGATCGGGGCTGCGCCGTGATGTACGCCCTGCGCTACCGGGCACATCATTTCTACTTCGTGTGAATAAATCATGCCTAGACTCCTTTCAATCCATCTTGCAATATTAGTGAGCGCAAAACGATGCATACCTGTGATTTCTTTAACAATCTTTCTCCTGCATACCCGCGCACACTCTTACTCTATTTTCTCACAAAATTTCAATTTCGTCTATACCTTTTTTGTCAAAATTTCAGTTTTTCGACAGAAACGGCACTTTCTTCTACATAAATCAGCTTCGGAAATCCCAGTTCTACCTTAAACAAATCACCATCTGTTTCAATACGGAAGCTTCCTCCCTGAAGCAGGGTCAGGCTTTTTGCTATGGCGAGTCCCAGTCCGGAGCCTTCTGTGTTCCGGGATGCATCGCCCCGCACAAACCGCTCCGTCAGTTCCTCCGCTTCCACCGTCAATTCCATTGCAGATACATTTTTCAATTCCGCATAATACCAGCCCATTTTCTCATAGAGACGGACATACACCCGACTTCCCGGCATGGCATATTTGCAGATATTGGAAAACAGATTTTCAAAAATCCGGTAGGTCTTCTGCCCGTCCACATACACTCTGCAAACCTCCTCCGGCATCGTCTGTCGCAGACAAAGATTTGTTTCCGCAAACAGCTCCTCGTATTCCACCGCCACCTGCTTTACCAGCTTTACCAAATCCACCTCCGCCTGCTGCAGCTCTATGTTATTGCTGGCTGCACGGCTCACTTCAAACAAATCCTCGATTAACACCTTTAAACGGGTAGACTTCTTCTCCAGGGTTTCAATATACGATGCCCGTTCCTCCTCCGTAATATCCTCTCGTTTCAACAACTCCACATACGTCAGAATTGCAGTCAGCGGCGTTTTCAAATCATGGGACACATTCGTTACCAGCTCTGTTTTCATCCGCTCACTTTTTACTTCCTCCTCCACTGCTTTCCGGAAGCCTTCTTTGATTTGTGAAAGTCCCGTTCCGAGTGACCGGAACATTCCGAAGTCGCCCGAGACCTGCCCGTTCAGATTACCACCTGCGATTTCTTCCACTTCCCGAAGCACCTCGCCGTATCCGCTCTCTGCCTTTTTGTACTGCTTATTTAAGAAAAAGAACAGTACCACCGAATAGATTAGCAACAGCACAATCCCGGCAAACCAACAGCAAACACACACAAATAAAATAGCAAATTGAATCAATACGGCCTTTTTTAGCAGCTTCACCTGTCTCTTACTGAAATCTGCCATGTCCAGTTCTACCTTAACCCTGTGCCATAGCTTCGTCAGACCTTTGCCGATAAGATACAACAGACTGTATTCCCTTATATACTCTTTCATTCCTAATGCAAAAAGCGGCCGCAGATACCAGAAGATAAAGAAAAAATAGACGAGCGTGACTATGACCGGAAAGCATACTCCCGCCACATATTCTATCCGGTCGACAATCGCATACGTATCCCACAGCGCCAATTCTTTCGAATACTCCAGGAGACGATGCTCAAATAAATCATACAAAAGCAGCAAACAACAGCTTGCAAGCAGTACTGCCTCTGCCACATATGCAATTCCTTTTCTATGTACCTCTTCCGCTTCTTTCCAGATCCGTTTACTCCTTAGGAACTTTACCAGAAGAAACATGCACAGGGCAAGTCCGGCAATCAATAAAACCTCTCCGTACTTTGCCAGAACCTGTGCCAGCTCAGTATTCATATCGCTTACATACTTATTCGGCTGCCCGTCAAGTGTTGTGTACCTAATTGCCTTTCCGTTAATGAACATGATAAACTCTTCTCTTCCCCACACATTATATCCGCCAGAGCTTGACGTGTTTTCGACTATGTCTTTGGCCTGCATAATATACCACATGGCAAAGAATCCGCCAACCGTTACCATAATTCCTACAACAATGCCAATCACCAGGCGCCACTTATTTTTGTTTTTCAAGCTTGTATCCAATGCCCCACACCACCTTTACATATTTTGGATTTTTTGGGTTGATTTCTATTTTCTCCCGAATTCTTCTTACATGAACCATTACCGTATCTGTATTTACCGCACGTTCATTCCACACACTCTCGTAGATTTCCTCTGCGGAAAACACACGACCGGGATGCTTTATCATAAGTGCTAAAATCTTAAACTCCATCGGTGTCAGCCTGACCGGAATTCCGTCCACCGTCACCTCCACCGTATCTTCATCCAGTTCCAGACCACCCTCCGAATAATGGCGACTTCCCTGCACAGGCTGCGGCAGTCCGAACTTCATATACCGGCGCAGCTGGGAATTAACCCTCGCCATCAATTCAAGCGGTGTAAACGGCTTCGTCACATAATCATCCGCCCCGATATTAAGTCCCATCACCTTATCGGTCTCCTCCGACTTTGCGGACAACATAATGACAGGAAAGTCGTATGTCTCCCGCAGACGCATAGTCATGGTGATTCCATCCATCCGTGGCATCATAATGTCCACGATGGCAAGATGGATTTCGTTCTCCTTCATAAGCGTAAGCCCCTGAATGCCGTCCTCAGCCTTAAATACCCCGTACCCCTGACTTTTTAAGAAAATCTCGATGCCGTCTCTGATTTCGCGGTCATCCTCCACAACTAATATATTAAACATACCCTTCCTCCGTACGTCCTGTTTCTTCTCCTTTCATTATACGACACATTCCTCTGCGTTACAATTCACAAATCCCCCCAGTTTGGAGGGCAAGAAGGTTCCGGAACCATCCATACCTCTATCCTAACATATAAATCAAAAGAAACCCGACAGGAAAAACGAAAGAATTCCGAAAGAAAAGGGGGGCTGCGCATTTCCGACTGCGACAGCCCCTCTTTCTAGTCCTTGCTCAATTTTGCCGGATAATTCGGCAGTTTTCCGTCCACTGCAAAGATATCATCATCCTCCAGCATTTTCTTTCCCATACAGATAATACACTTGGTTTCGCCGTACCCGTTGCAAAATCCACAGACCTTTTTTTTATTCACCGGATTTGTCTTTTCCCCAAAGCATACGACACAGACCGATATTCCCCGCCCTCCGCACTGCGGACATTTCTTCATAGTATTCCATCCTTTCCTGTAGATTTGCTCTATGCGCCTAAGAAAATGCAGATGAAGTCCGCACTTTTAAAATCAATCTCAGCCGGCTTTACCTGGCATTCTTTAATATTGCTGATACCTCCTCCACAGAAAAAGTATAGCTTTTGTTGCAGAAATGACAGTTCATCGTAATCGGCTCACCATCATCCACCATGGACGCAAGCTCATTATGTCCGAGACTAAGCAATGCCTTCTCTACACGTTCTCTGGAACAATTACAGTAATACGATGTCGGAATCTTATCCAGTATCTTCAAATCAAAGCCGGCAAAAATATACTCCAGAATTTCTTCAGGTGTCATTCCCTCTTCCAAAAGACCGGATACTGCAGTAACCTCCGTCAGTTTCTGCTCCAGATGGGAAATCACTTCCTCGGTAGCATCCGGCATCAGCTGAATGATAAAGCCTCCTGCCTGTGCTACCGTGTTATCACGGTTCATCAGCACTCCCAAGGCTACCGAAGACGGCACTTGCTCAGATGCCGCAAAATAGTAAGTAAAATCCTCCGCAATCTCACCGGAAATCAGCTCGATTTCACCGATATACGGCTCCTTCAGTCCCAAATCCTTAATTACGCGGAGCATCCCTGTGCCTACGGCACCCCCCACGTCAAGCTTTCCTTCCTTACTCGGAGGCAGCATTACCTCCGGATTCTGCACAATCCCTTTGACACGTGCCATAGAATCCGCCGTTACAGTCAGAGAACCAATCGGACCGTCTCCCATAATCTGCACGGTCAGTACGTCTGCTCTTCCTTTCATCATACTTCCCATCATAGCCGCACCGGTCAGCAGCCTTCCGAGTGCCGCCGTTGCCACCGGGCTTGTCCCGTGAATCTTTCTTGCCCGTTCGACCAAATTACCTGTAGTAGCCGCAAAAGCACGGATTTGGCCGTCCGCTGCACTTGCCCTCACAATATAATCCTGTAAACTGCTCATAGCATTCCTCACCTATTTTCCTATAGTTTCAATCCTTATATCTTAAAATCTGCCGCAGACTCCGGGATGCAACCGAAAGAATCAATGTCCTAAATTCTTCCCGGAAAATCCGAACGGCATCAATTCCTCTAATGTATAAATCAAATAATCCTCTTCCGAGCGCGCCAGAATAACCAAAAAAGTCTTCGAATCGCAAAACTCTGTCATTACCTGACGACACACTCCGCAAGGCGCACAAAACTCTTCCGGTATGTCTTCTTTTCCGCCGACAATCGCAATTGCAAGAAAATCCTTCTGACCTTCGCTGACCGCCTTAAAAAAGGCGGTCCTTTCCGCACAATTTGTCGGGGTATATGCTGCATTTTCAATATTGCATCCGCCGATGATCTCATGCTTCGTCGTAAGAAGTGCAGCGCCCACCTTAAAACCGGAATACGGAGCATATGCCTTCCCCCGGTATTCACATGCCACACGAATCAGTTTTCTGCACACCGCATCACTCATGGCATCCGGAAGCTTTTTTCCGGATGCCTTTACTGCCGGCACCTTCTTTTCATAGGTCTGTAACTGAGTATTGTTCTCATCCATAAAAACACCGCCTTTCCTACCGACAGGTTTAATATCCGCCTGTCACAGTTCTACCGTTTGCCTTTAAAATCTTTACAATCCGGCTGGTTCCAAGTCTGGATGCCCCGAGAGAAAGGAACTTCTCCGCATCTTCCAGTGACGAAATACCACCTGCTGCTTTCATCTGAACACCGTCGCCGATATGCTTTGCAAATAATTCAATATCCGCAAAGGTTGCTCCTGCCGTAGAGAAACCGGTAGAGGTTTTAATAAAATCCGCTCCTGCCTCTGTTACCACACGGCACATCTCTATCTTCTCTTCCTCCGTCAGCAGGCAAGTCTCGATGATTACCTTTAAAATCCGTCCGTCACAGGCTGCCTTTACTGCCGCAATCTCCTCCCGGACCGCAGAATAATTTCGTTCCTTCACCATACCGATATTGATTACCATATCGATTTCATCCGCGCCGTTTGCTACCGCATCCTTGGTTTCAAACACCTTAACCGCCGTGGTATTATAGCCGTTCGGAAACCCGATTACCGTACATACCGGGAGCCGGTCCCCCAGATACTCCTTTGCCCGCTTTACAAAAGACGGCGGAATACAAACAGACGCCGTATGATACGCCACCGCATCGTCACAAATCTGTTTTATCTCTTCCCAGGTTGCCGTCTGTGTCAGCAATGTATGGTCTACATAATTTGCAATATTCTCCATTCTGCACTCCTCCTCTATGCCAGCTCCAGGGCAACCTGCATCATCTCATGGAAGCTGTTCTGTCTGTCCTCCGCAGAAAGCGCCTCGCCGGTATATAAATGGTCGGAAATCGTCAGCATACAAAGTGCCTGCTTTCCCGCATACGCTGCATTCAGATAAAGTGCAGCCGCCTCCATCTCCACACAGAGAATTCCCATCTGCTTCCACCGGTCGTTAAAGGTTGCGTCTGCGTTGTAAAAAACGTCTGACGAAAGAATATTCCCGACCGCAACGGAAATCTTTTTCTCTTCCGCGACCTCCACCGCACGGCGCAGTAACGCGTAATCCGCTATCGGCGCTATCGTTCCGGGAAGATTATACTGTGCGGCATAATTGCTGTTGGTGGAAGCCCCCATACCGATAACAAGGTCACGCAGCTTTACACGGTCGGAAATACCGCCTGCGGAGCCGATTCGGATAATCCGGTCCACATCATAGAAATTGTATAGTTCATAGGAGTAAATTCCGATGGAGGGCATCCCCATGCCGCTACCCATCACCGATACTCTCTTCCCTTTATACGTACCTGTAAAGCCGAGCATATTCCGTACCGTATTAAAGCAGGTCACATCTTCCAGATAAGTATCCGCAATCACCTTTGCCCGTAACGGGTCCCCCGGTAATAATACTGTCTTTGCAATCTCTCCCTCTTTTGCAGCGTTGTGTGCTGTTGGTATGATAGCCATAGTTTACTCCTTTCCGTTCTCTTTCCAAAGAAGCTCTGAATCATCATTATTTCCCTAAATATTTACAATTATCAGTATAAACGGATTTTGAAATAAAGTCAATTCTCCCGGCGGAAAAACCTCCTGCCTTTCTTCGTCATTCTTCACCGGGAACGCTTGTCATTTTATTTCACTTGTGATACACTTACTGTAAGGAAACGTACGTTACAAACGGATATAAGAAACATCCCCGGAGTACACAGAACTTGACAATGCATTCACAGAACAGCTCTATTTAGGAGGAGGCTTTATGGCAAAATCGACAATACCGCAGTCAACACAAAATGATATTTTATGGAGAGACCGGAAACGCACCAAATTTCTGGCATTACCATGGACGTTTACAGTTTACCGTCTGACCGACGACCGGCTGTTTATTAAGCGTGGCTTCTTTACCACTCACGAAGATGAAGTACGTCTCTACCGTATCCTGGATATTTCCTTAAAACGTACCTTACTTCAAAAGATTTTCGGAACCGGAAGCATCCTTTGTCACTCCAGTGATAAAACAATGGGTGACTTTGAAATCATTAATATCAAGCACTCTTATGATGTTAAAAATCTGCTTTCCGATTTAGTCGAAAAAGAGCGTATGGCAAAACGTGTTTCCAACCGTGAATTTATGGCATGCGATTCCGAGGACGAAGCAGAGGACGATACCGAAGAATAATACAGGCTGTACTTATAAAAGGCGCGGGGCTCAGTAGTGATGGCCCCGCGCCTTCCATAGGTACAGCTCTTTTTCCTCTGTTACTTATTCCATTACTTCTCCCGGATTTTCTTCTGCCTTCGTTACCTTTACCGTGTCAATCTGCTTCCCGTTCACCTTGCAGATTTCAAAGCAGTATCCGTACTCCGTAACCGGCGGATATTCTGTTTCATCCTCCGATGGAAGTCTGCCCATCTCAGAGATTAAGAAGCCGTTCACAGTATCTGCATCTTCTTCTCCGAAATCTATCTCCAAATAATCTCCAAGCTCCTCTAAGGTTGTAAAACCACGCACCAGAAGGCTTCCGTCGCCTTGCGGAATAATCTCCTGCTCCTCCTCATCATATTCATCCTGAATATCGCCGACTATTTCCTCCAGCATATCCTCCATTGCGACAATACCTGCAGTCTGTCCGTATTCGTCAATGACCACTGCCATATGTATTTTCTTTTCCTGCATATCGCGGAACAATACATCAATGCTCTGTGTCTCCGGCACAAAATACGGTTCCCTTGCAATTTCGGACAGCATCGTATTTTCTAACACCTCCGGAACATTCCTATGCTCCATATAATATGCGGTCAAATCCTTCAGATGAAGAATTCCCGTAATATTATCCAGATTTTCACCGTAAACCGGGAAGCGGGAATAGCTTTCTTTTAAGCAAAATTCCAAGGCTTCCTCAACATTCATTTCCTCGCGAATCCCAATAATTTTACTCTTTCTGGTCATGACATCCCTGGCAGCCTTCGCGTCAAAGTCCATGACATTTGTAATCATTTCTGCTTCTTCCTCATCCAGAAGCCCCTGTTCCTGACCTTCCGTAACAATGGAAATGATTTCTTCCTCCGTCACATTCTCTGCTATATCACCCGGACGCACCCCGAAGATTGCAGCCAGTCCTTTGGCAGCCCGCTCTGCAAGAAATGCCACAGGAGCAAACAGAACCATGAAAAAGCGTACAAACCATGCGATAGAAAAGACAAAGCGTTCCGCGTATTTATAGGCAAGCTTCTTCGGCACCTTAATCGTCAAAAGTTCGACCGCCCATAAAACAGCCAGAGTAAGCAATATCAGAATAACCGCACATAACACATTCGCACACCCGTAAGCAGAAAAAGCTGCGTTCAGTGCGGGTATTAAGTTCAGCCGAAGCAACGCTGCATATGTAATACCGCCAAGAAATACCGTCAATGTACGAAGTAAATCAAACACCGTTGTACAACGCTTTTTTCTGTCACAAATATAAGCAGTCCGTCCGGCTCTTCTATCGCCCTCCGCAACATGCTTTTTCAGCACGGTGCTCAATGGCTGTTCATAAGCAGTTTCTGCCGCAGAAGCAAGCGCATTAACAACAAGCAGTCCCAAACTAATAGCAATGTAGGCTATGGGATAATCTTGCATGAATATAAAATCCCCTTTCTCTCTTTTGTTATGTATCCAAAGCAAGGCTGACACAAAGAGCCCTGTCGATACGCTCTAACACATCCCGATCCAGATGACAAACCTTTTCCTTTAATCTCACCTTGTCTATGGTCCTCACCTGCTCAAGCAAAATCACCGAATCCCGCATAATGTCATATTTACTCGCAGTAATTTCCACATGTGTCGGGAGCTTTGCTTTGTTCATTTTCGAAGTGATAGCAGCGCATATTACGGTCGGGCTGTGTCTGTTTCCTATATCATTCTGTATAATCAGTACCGGCCTTATCCCACCCTGTTCCGAACCAACTACCGGTCGTAGGTCGGCATAAAAAATATCTCCACGTCGAATTACCATCTTTTCACACTCCGCTTTACTCTATAGCAACAGTATTCCCTGAAAAAAATATATTATACCGATACTGTCTGCTATATTGTATGCGCTATACAAAATGACGTGCTCCGATGGCCTCTCCCTCTTTGTAATAAACTCTTGGAATTCTCTTTCCCACATTACATACCATCTCGTAATGGAAGGAATGGGACAAAGTACCGATTTCTTCTGCCGTAATCCTCTCTTCTCCGTCCCGTCCCATCAGAGTTACCGTATCCCCACGCTTCACCTTAGGTATCTCCGTGACATCTATCATCATCTGATCCATACAGACGCGTCCCACAATCGGGGCACTCTTTCCATGAATCAGTACTCTTCCGCAATTTGACAGTGCCCTCGGATATCCGTCTCCGTAGCCCACCGGTACGGTTGCAATCCGCTTTGGCTCCTTTGTTACATAGGTTGCATTATACCCGATGCCGGTACCTGCGGGAACCGTTTTCAAAAAAGCTACATGAGATTTAATCTCCATGGCAGGCTGTAACTCAATTTCCTGCGGAGCAACCTCCTCTGACGGATACATTCCGTACAGACTGATTCCGAGTCGTACCATATCCAGCTGATACTCCGGAAGGCACAAAATGGCAGCACTGTTTTCCGCATGCCGAAGCAGACCGGTAACTCCCTGCGCTTCCAGCAAACCGATAAAGGCTGCAAACTTGTCATATTGTAATTTTGTAGCCTCCTTCTCGCGCTCATCCGCTCTTGCAAAATGAGTATAAATACCGGTTGCCGTAATATTCGGTAATTTTACAGCCCCGGCTGCCCGTATGGCATACTCTTCCTCTGCCGGAAATCCGATACGTCCCATACCGGTATCTACCTTGATGTGTACCTCGGCAGGCCGTCCGATCCGTGCCGCCGCCTCACTGATTTCTTTTGCAGACTCCGTATCACAAAGAGTCAGCGTAATCCGGTTTTTGATTGCATCCTCTAACTGTAACGGTGCAGTATAGCCCAAAGTCAGAATCGGCTTCTCTATCCCGCCCGAACGCAATTCTAATGCTTCCTCAATATTGGAAACCGCAAACCAGTCTGCCATTGCATACACTGTTTTCGCAACAGGAACCGCCCCGTGCCCATAACCGTCCGCTTTAATCACAGCTGCCATTTTCACTCCCGGCTTTAAACACGTTTTTACATGCTCTGCATTCCGAGCAATTGCATCCAGGTTAATATCCGCCTTTACCCTGTAATATTCTTTTACATTTTGCAGTTCATACCCTATCACCATTTTATTTCCTCTTTTCCTTTTTCCTCAAAAAGCTCTCCGATTGCCTGTAATAAATCTCTGGCAATCATTGATGCTTTACCGACTTTCTTCTCGGCAGCGTCTCCGGCAGCTCCGTGCAGCCATACACCGGCTGTTGCCGCCGTATAACAGTCCAGCCCACCGGCACATAATGCCGCAATCACACCACACAGAATATCACCGCTGCCACCGGTCGACATCCCGTTATTTCCGGTTGTATTGATAAAGCACCCTTCATAATTCGTTACCAATGTTACCGCATCCTTTAACACCCATGTCAGCTTCTTCTGTGCGGAAAGTCTCTCCGCAACCTCCGGCAGATTTCCGGTAAGCTCTTTCACCGCGCTTCCAAGCAGTCTGGACAGTTCCCCGGGATGAGGAGTAAGAACTGTCCTCTCCGGAAGCTGTTCCGCCAAAAAGGCGATTCGTTCCTCCTGCGATACCATACCCTTTTTCTGCATATCCTTTGAAAGCAGATTTAATGCATCCGCATCCCATACAGATGCCGGAGCCAGATTTTTCATTTCTGACAACGCATCCCTCACGGCAGAAACAAGCCTCTCCGCCTCTTCTGACTGACCAAGTCCCGGACCGATAACTACGGCATCGGCAAACTGTACTGTTTCCTTTACTATCTGCGAAAACTCCGTAGAGTCCGCATACGTTGTTAGCATCGCCTCCGGAAGTAATATCTGTAATATCTCTCTGTTACATTCCGGAGTCACAAGCCTAACCAGACCGGCACCCGTACGATAAGCCGCACAGGCAGCAAAATATGCAGCCCCTGCCATATTCCTGCTTCCGGCAATCACTGCAACCTTTCCAAAGGTCCCTTTATTGGAATATGCCGGACGCTCCGGCAAAATAAAATCAATTTCATCTGCTGTCAGGTAAAATCTATGCGTCTTCCCTGACAATACCGCCTTCGGAAATCCGATATCCGCTACTCTCAAATTTCCTGTGTACTCTTTCCCCGGATACAGCAGATGGCCACATTTCGCCGCTCCGAATGTCACCGTTTCGTCAGCACGCAGTGCCACCCCACAGACAGCTCCGGTTGATGCGGAAATTCCGGAGGCAATATCTACGGCAATTACCGTATGCTCTTCTGTGTTTAGGCGCTCAATCAGTGCAGCATACCCACCATCCACCGGCCTTGATAACCCGATTCCGAATAATGCATCAACAATAATCTCATACTCTTTTGTATCATCCGGTATCTTGATTGGCACACCGCATGCTTTTGCTATCTCAATCTGCTGCAAAAATTCAGGAGTTCCGTGAAGCTCTCTCTTTGCACCGGATGTCGTATCTTCTCCCTTATCTGTCTGCTCTCCCCGGCACGCCGAAGCATCCATCCGTAAAATATCTGCCGGATACCCGGCTTCTCTCAATAAACGGGCGACCGCCACTCCGTCCCCTCCGTTATTCCCTGTTCCGCAAAGCACACCGATTCGGGTATTTCGCACAGCATGACTCTTTACACACTCTGCGACCGCAAGTGCCGCACGCTCCATTAATACAAGGGACGGAATCCCTATCTGCTCTATCGTAAACCGGTCAATCTCTTTCATCTCTGCAGCGTCCGAAACAGGCACAGAGACCTCTTTTAATTGCATCCTCTTATCCGGAGTAGTTCTGTACTTTCCAAAAACCGGCGGAGCCGCTTCCGTAGTCTGTGCTTCATTTCTCTCGCATATTGCATAGGCCTGCGCATATTCCGCCGTATCGGTAATTGATATCTGAATTGCCGAAACGCCTTGCGCCTCTGCCTTTTCCTTTGCCCTTCCGTGCAATCGCACATACGGCTGTCCGGAAGAGTGTCTGAGTATCTCGATTTCTGCCGGTGCAATTCCTGCAAACCCACAGCCCAATGCCTTTGCCACTGCCTCCTTAGCCGCAAAATTACCGGCTGCACGCACAGCACGGGACGCAATCAGTTCCCGTTCCTTTTCCGTATAAACCCGCTCCAAAAAAACAGAACGCCCGATAGCTTTCTGCACACGGGCAATCTCAACCAAATCTGTGCCGACTCCGGTTATCATCACGCTCTCCTTATTCCTTCGTTACCGCACTTTCCTCAATAGTCTTTGCTGCACTCTGCTGTTCCGCACCATTTTCTTTCTGTTTATCCTGTAAAGCACGAATATTATAAGACAGCCGCATCAGGCTCTCTGTTAAATGAACATTTTCCACCACCACGTGTTTTGGCAGGCGAAGCTCCACCGGGGCAAAATTCCAGATAGCGTTCACGCCCCAGGATACAACATCGTTCGCCACCTGTACCGCGTACTCCTTCGGCAGTGCCAGTGCCACAATATCCGGCTTATTCTTTATCACATACTCTTTCAGCTCACGCATATCACGGACCTTCACATTACCTATCTTACGTCCGATTAATTCCGGCTTTACATCAAAGACTGCCTTAAAGTCAAAGCCTCGTCTTGCAAAATCCGCATAATTTGCAATTGCCTGTCCGATATTACCGGCACCGACAATGACAACCTCATGTTCCTGGTCAAGCCCCAGAATCTTTCCGATTTCTGTGTATAAATACTCCACATTATAGCCGTATCCCTGCTGTCCGAATCCGCCGAAATTGTTCAAATCCTGACGAATCTGGGATGCTGTTACATTCATTTTTTCACTTAACTCCTTCGAGGAAATCCGGACTACTTCCTTCTTTCTGAGCTCACCTAAATATCTGTAATAGCGTGGCAAGCGCTTAATCACCGCCGTCGAAATCACTTTTTGCATTTCAACGCCTCCTTCTTTCCTTAGCATACTAGCATAAAATCCATACTTATTATTATATTGCAGTGATATATTTTTGTCAATGAATGTGAAGCCGGATTTACATTTTTTGTGAGTTATTCTACTCTCTTTATCTGTACCTTTTGTAACAGAAGCTCCACTTCTTCCTTTGTTCCGAGCGTTTCCGAAAATGCACTGGCACTGCCGGAAGCAATCCCGTTGCTGAATGCTTTTCCCGGGTCCTTTGTCTCCTCATACTTCGCCAGGAAACCTGCCACCATGGAATCTCCGGAACCGACTGTATTCACCACCTGCCCCTTCGGAGCCTCACCAAACCATACACTGCCGTCTTCCGCAGCAAGCACAGCTCCCGCACCGGCCATTGATACGAGCACATTTTTCGCACCCTCTTCACGCAGCTTTTTTGCATATGGAAGCACTTCTTCCTTTGTCTCTAAAGTTACGTTATACAGCTCTCCCAGCTCGTGATGATTCGGCTTGACAAGAAAAGGTCCGTACGGCATGACACTGCGCAGCAAGTCGCCGGTGGCGTCTACCACGATGCGAGGAGATTTCTCCCGCAGCTGTTTCATGATTGTCACATATAAATCCTTCGGAAGCGATGCCGGGACGCTTCCCGCCAGCACCAGAATATCCTTCGAGGTCAATACTGAGAGCTTTTCAAGCACTGCCTGCAGACTCTTCTCATCACACTCCGGTCCTGTCGCATTAATTTCACCCTCCAGCGCTCCCCAAAGCTTAACATTAATTCTGGTCATTCCCTTCGGTAAGCTTACAAAATTCGTCCGCACACCGAATTCATGCACCTGTCTTGTCAGTTCAGCTCCCGTAAAGCCCGCCACAAGCCCGAATGCCGTTGACTCCACTCCGAGATTCTTTAGCATTCTGGACACCATAAGCCCCTTTCCTCCCGGAATAATTTCTTCCTTCACCGAACGGTTGACACGCTCCTTAATAAACTCCCCGGTAGTCATATTATAATCCAACGCCGGATTCAACGTCATCGTATAAAACATAGGCACCTCCTTGATTTTCAAAAAATCCTCACTTCGTTTTCATTCTCTTATGAGCTTCGTTTTCATTATACTACATCCTAATATTCCCTGCAAATGAAAAACAATACTATCATATCCATATAGTTACGATTGGACAGCGTTATCTCCTATGAACACACAAGAACCTGCAGAGACGAATTTTGTTTCTCTGCAGGTTAATCATTGCTTAAATGCCATCTTTATTCAAGTCGGTGCTTAATTGTAAATTATGTCTCACCGATGCAATCACCATCTTTCCCAATGCAGTCGAATACCACATAGGTTCCGGGCTTAACATCCCATACAGCGTATCCCGCCTGTTCCATTTCTGCCCGGTCAAATTCCGTTGTCTCTTCGTCTAATTAAACGCCGATTCCATAAGAAAATGTATCCTCACCTGCTACTGTAGGTGTACATAAACCATATAGGTCGCGCTTTCCTCCCGGTCTTAGATTTCGAATTACATCCACAAGCAGAATTACCCATTTATCAGCTTCAGAAACCTCTTGTCATTCATCTGCTCATTCGTGACATATGCACCGTCATGAAACAGGGCATACGTAGTAATTGGTGTAGGAGCATTTTGAGCAGTTTCTCTGTCTGTTATCTTAATTGCCTTAAATAGGATTTTGTTTTCCCTTGCAATTGACTCTAATACAGGTACATACTTCGCATTATAAGGACATTGATGCGTGTAAAACAACACATACCCCTTGTCCTCAATATGCGGATGTTTTGCACATTCCCTGAACCTTGGCATCTCAGCCCCCGCTTCAAAAGGCAGATACCATAGCTGTATGCCGTTATCTGCTTCATCACACACCTCAAAACCC
>JAQXOR010000047.1 GCA_029099805.1 Lachnospiraceae bacterium | reverse complement strand
CCCTGTCTGTGGTATTCTATTGGTAGGATTACGAGGGGGATTAGGATATGAAACGCATTTTAGTTGTAGATGATGATGCGATGAATTTAAAAATGGCGGAAATGCTTCTTAAAAAGAGGGATTATGAGGTGAAAAAGGCAGATTCGGGGCAGGCTGCACTTGCAATTTTACAAGAGGAATCGGTGGATTTGGTTCTTTTGGATGTGGAAATGCCGAAAATGAGTGGTATTGAAACATTGGAGGCAATCCGGGCGAGACAGGAATTTGCGGAGCTGCCGGTGCTTTTTTTATCTGCTTCCGAAGATATGGAAGAGGCGGTGGCAAACGGAGAGTATGCGGTGCAGGGGTTTGTGAAAAAGCCAATCCTTCCGATGAAATTGTATGAGTGGGTGGAGGAGTTTTGTGAATAGGAGGGCAGGCCTATGTCTTTACAATATAATATTTCGTATGAAGTTGCTTCCAGTGTCTTTTTGGTAATCCTGCTCTTCTTTATCGATTTACAGTATGATACAAATTCAAGGTTGAATAAGGAATTTCGAAAACTTACCTGGGTAGGATTAATTGCGACTGTTTTGGATATATCATCAGCCATTACCATCAGCTATGCAAGCCTTATACCAATACTGGTGAATACCTTACTGAATACACTGTATTTTGTTGCGGTTGCGGCTTTGGGATATCAGGTTATGTATTATAGCTTGTTCTATGTATACAGGAATCAGGAGAAGAGTAAGTTTATTCGGTTTCATCAGCTTATTTTATGCGTTTATTTTGTGGTGCTTACCATCAATATGTTTACGGGATTTTTGTTTTCCTTTAGCAGGGATGGGCTGTACATTAAGGGTCCTGTTTATCTTGCAATTTATGCGATTCCTACCTATTTCGTCCTGTGCTCATCGTCAATTCTGCTTTACAACTTCCGGAAATTTCGGACATGGCAGAGGATTTCCATTTTTCTTTTTGTGTTTTTTCAGCTTTCCGGTGTGGTGCTTCAGATGTTCTTTTTCCCGGATGTACTTCTGGCACTGTTTATGAGTGCGCTGGGGCTTATGATGATGCTTTTTACGATAGAGACGCCTGATTATCAGAAGCTTGTAATTACAATTGAGGAATTGAACGCAACGAAGAATGTAGCAGAGAAAGCGAAAGAGGAAGCCGAAAAAGCAAAGGAAATTGCGCAGGAAGCAAATCGTGCAAAGTCTGATTTTTTGGCAAATATGAGTCACGAAATACGGACACCAATTAATGCGGTGCTTGGAATGGACGAGATGATTTTACGAGAAAGTGACAGTCCGAAAATACTGGAGTATGCTACGGATATAAAACGTGCAGGAAGTATGCTGCTATCTTTGGTTAATGATATACTGGACTTTTCCAAGATTGAAAACGGCAAGATGGATATTATTCCGGTTGACTATGATTTGGCTATAATGTTAGGCGAGACGATAGACTTGATTCGTGCAAGAGCGGAAGAGAAAAAACTGCAGCTTGACCTAAGAATTGAGCCGAACACTCCTGTTCATCTGCATGGAGATCAGGTAAGGCTCAGACAGGTGCTTACCAATATTCTTACAAATGCGGTCAAATATACACCGAAGGGAAAAGTGATACTTACGGTGTCGGGAAAGAAGGTTTCGGAAGAAGCGGTACAATTATTTGTATCGGTAAAGGATACCGGTATCGGCATTAAGCAAGAAGATATCGGACGGTTGTTTGATTCTTTTCAGCGTGTAGATGAGAGTAGAAACCGAAGTATTGAAGGAACAGGTCTCGGACTTTCCATTACCATGCGTCTGTTGAACCTGATGGGAAGTCGTCTGGAGGTGGAAAGTACCTATGGGGAGGGCTCCGATTTCTATTTTTATCTGGAACAGAAGCAGCTGGATGCTGAGGTCATCGGAGAGGATACCCGGAGAATTTATGAAAAAGAAAAGGGCGCGGTGAATCGTTCCGCAGAGCAGTTTTATGCTCCGGAAGCAAAAATCCTTGTGGTAGATGACAATGAGATGAATCTAAAGGTCTTTTTAGGACTCCTTAAGAATCACGGTATGCAGATTGACACTGCAATGAGTGGAAAAGAATGTCTTGCTTTAATGGAACAAAATGCATATCACATCATTTTTATGGATTATCAGATGCCGGAAATGGATGGTGTGGAAGTCTTAAGGCAGTCCAGAGAACTGAAAACGAATTTAAGCAAGGATGCAGTCATCATCATTTTAACTGCTAACGCGGTTTCTGGTGCAAGAGAAATGTTTTTGCAGGAGGGATTTTGTGATTATCTTTCAAAGCCGATTATTGCCGCAAAGCTTGAAAAAATGATTCGGAAATATCTTCCGGAAGAGTTAGTGTCGAAGAGCGATATGGGACAAAAGGAGGAAAATCCTTTTGAATCCGACAAACCGGCCGAAGGCGTACCGGAAGAAAATGGTCTTGTGGATTGGAACGCGGGAAGGAAGCTTTGTCTGGAGGATGAGGGCTTTTACAAGGAAATGCTTCAGGCTTTTTTGGATGCTCACTCCGATATGGAGTTGAAAGAGTATTATGAGAAGTCTGATTTTGAAAACTATCATATCAAGGTGCATGCTATTAAGACGAATCTGGCGAATATCGGTGCGGTGAAGGTATCGGAAAAGGCAAAGCAGTTAGAGCTTGCAATAAAGCTTAACAATAATGTTACCTATGTACGGGAGCACCATGAAGAATTTATGGCAATATATGCGAGAGTGGTGTCCGAGGTGGCAACATATCTTGAAGGTGCAAATACCTGATATAGTGCGGGTCGGCAGATATTAAAGGCAGGAGGAGTTATTATGCAGAACATACAAAACCCGGCCTCTTCCAAAGAGATTACGAGGGCGTATTTCGACAGCTTATTAGTGGAACAGCGGCTGATGGACAGCGGTGTCCCTGAGACGGAGCTTGAGCTGTACGGAGAGTGGTTTTCCACGCCGATTATGACGGCGGCGTTATCTCATATCAGTACATTCAATCCGGATATGCAAAACGGTATGGTCGAGTATGCACGCGCTGCGGCCGGAGTGAATGCTGTGCACTGGATTGGCATGGGCAGTAATGAGGAGTTTGCCGGGGTAATAGAAACCGGAGCCCGGACGATTCGTATCGTAAAGCCGTATGCGGATGAAGAGAAGATTTTTAACATGCTTTCCTTTGCCGAGGAACAGGGAGCGCTGGCGGTAGGAATGGACATTGACCACATGTTTGACGGAACGGGTAACCCGGACGTGTGCATGGGAGAGCAGATGGCTGTGAAGTCTGCAATGGATTTGAAACGGTATGTGGACTTTGTAGAAGTGCCGTTTATTATTAAGGGTGTACTCAGTGTGCGGGATGCGGCGAAGTGTGCTGAAATCGGGGCAAACGGCATTGTGGTTTCTCATCATAACGGGAGAATGAATTATGCGTTGCCTCCGCTTGCCCTGCTTCCGGAGATTGTAAAAGAGGTGGGGGATGGGATGCCGGTTTTTGTGGATTGCGGTATTTGTTCCGGTATGGATGCCTATAAAGCACTGGCACTGGGTGCTACGGCAGTGGGTGTCGGTACGCATTTGATTCCGTACATCCGTAAGGGTGGTGCGGAAGCGGTGGCGGCAAGAATGCAGGAGATGACCGACGAGCTGCGGGGTGTAATGGCCTATACCGGAGTGAAGGATACAACGGAATTTGACAAGACCGTGATTCACCGGATATAGTACGAGGGATAGAGGAGGTAACATTGGGCTTTACGTTTCACCGGGACTGTGATGTTGCGGAAAGGAGAATTCCATGCGGTTAGGCGGTTATGTTTTTTTGAAGGGAAATGACCCGGAGGAGTATGCGCTTGCTCATGTAAAGAAGGGGTTCGGTGCAGCTCTTTGTCCGGATTGGATAAGCTTAGAACGTCCGGCGGAGCTTCGTGCATTTATGAATGCTATGAAAAAGCATGATATTCGTATTGCGGAGGTAGGAGCGTGGTGCAATCCGCTTCACCCGGACCGGGATGAGGCGGAAGCAAAGCTTCGGTATATTATCGGCAGGCTTCGTCTTGCAGAGGAGCTGGGTGCGGCGACCTGTGTCAATATTCTTGGAACAAAGCAGGCGGAGACATGGTACGGACCTCATGAGGACGGATATTCGGAAAGCTTTTTTGAGGAAGCGGTAGAGGTTTACCAAAGGATTATTGACACTGTAAATCCGAAGCGGACAAAGCTTTCCTTTGAGATGATGCCGTATTATTTTCTGGATTCACCGGAGGCGTATCTGCATTTCCTGGAAGCAGTGAACCGAGAGGCGGCAGCGGTGCATCTGGATATCTGTAATACAATGAATCATCCGAAGAGGTTTTTTGAGAACGGGGCGTTTATCAGGAAGACCTTTGAAATGCTGGGTGATAAAATTGTGACGTTGCATTTAAAGGATATTGCCATGGAAACGGATTCTCTGACCGTAGCATTCCGGGAGGTTCTGCCCGGTACCGGCGGGATTGCCTATGATGTGCTGATGGATGAGATTGCAAAGCTTCCTGCAGATACCCCGGCGATGTTAGAGCATCTGGACGGGGAAGCACAGTACGATGCGGCGACAGCGGCAACGATGCAGTTTATGGAAGGTGTCGGGATGCACCTTGAAGGGATGACCTGGGTACGGTGAGCTTGGTCTGATATGCGAAATATGAAATAGAAAAAGGAGGACAGTAATATGTTGATTTACGTGGATGGAAAGGCAGGAAGAAGCGGAAACGGAACGAAGGACTATCCGTTTCAGACGATTTCGGAAGCAGCAAAGGCAGCACTTCCGGGAGATGAGGTGCTGGTTGCACCGGGTGTTTATCGTGAGTATGTTGACCCGGCGAATGCGGGTACACCGGAAGCAAGGATTACGTATCGTTCGGCAGAACAGGGCGCAGCGGTCATTACGGGCGCAGAGCCGGTGAAAAACTGGGTTCCTTATGCGGAAAATGTGTGGGTTGCACGTATCCCGAACGGTCTTTTCGGCTCCTATAACCCATATACTACACTGGTAAGCGGTGACTGGTTTATTGCGACCTATATTGCACATACCGGCGAAGTCTTTTTAAACGGCAAATCGTTGTATGAGACGACGGAGTTGGAGAGAGTCTTACATCCGGTTGTATATGAGAAGTCCTGGGACCCGGAGTTCTCTGTTTATACATGGTATACCACGCAGGACGAAGCCACGGATGAAACGCTGATTTATGCAAATTTTCAGGGAAAAGACCCGAATGCGGAGAATGTGGAAATCACAGTGCGCAGAAACTGCTTCTATCCGTCCAAGGAGGGTGTGGGCTATATTACACTTTCCGGCTTTACGGTAAGGCAGGCGGCAACCCAGTGGGCGCCTCCGACCGCATATCAGGAGGGAATGATAGGACCTCACTGGTCCAAAGGCTGGATTATTGAGGATTGTGAGGTGTCACATTCCAAATGCTCCGGTATTTCTCTCGGAAAATACAAGCAGCCGAATAACGATAACAAGTGGTCCAAATGGAAGTTTAAGGACGGTACCCAGACCGAGCGTGACAACATCTGTCAGGCCCAGGCGGAGGGCTGGACAAAGGAGAAGATCGGTTCCCATATTGTTCGCCGCTGTAATATTCATGACTGCGGACAGACAGGAATTGTGGGACATTTAGGTGGTGTGTTTTCTATCATTGAGGATAATCACATTCACCATATTAATAATAAACAGAATCTTGCCGGTGCGGAAATCGGAGGTATTAAGATGCACGCCGCAATCGATGTGGTGATTCGCAGAAACCATTTTCATCATTGTACGAGAGGCTTATGGCTTGACTGGCAGGCACAGGGAACCCGTGTGACACAGAATCTGTTTCATCATAATACCCTGCCGTTTGATGCCAATGCAAATCCGTCAAACGGAGATGGTTTGGGAGAGGATATTTTTATTGAGGTGTCCCACGGTCCGACTTTGGTCGATCATAATATTTTATTGTCTGACCATGCTTTAAAGCTGCCGACGCAGGGAGTGGCGCTGGTACACAATTTGATAGCCGGTTCCTTTACGGCAGTGGGCAGAGGCGTAAATAACGGCTCGCCGACGAAGTTTTCTCCGCGCTTCACTCCGTATCATATGCCTCACCGGACGGAGATTGCCGGCTTTATGACGATTCTGCACGGTGACTGCAGATTTTACAATAATATATTTGTACAGCAGCGGATGCGTCCGGGAATGCTGGAGATGCAGCAGGACTCTGTCGATAATGAATGGACAGATTGTAATCTTGTGGCAGGTACGGTACCATACGAGGAGTATCCTACCTATGAGGAATATGCGGCACAGTTCGAAGGGTATTGCGGAATGGGATCTGCACCGAGCGACCGTTATTATAATCCGCTTCCGGTATGGGCAGCAGGCAATGCATATTTTAATGGTGCAAAACCGATGTCAAAGGAAACAGATGCATTTGTGGATAATGAGCATGATGTGACACTTGCGCTTACAGAGGAAAACGGTGTGTATACGTTACGGACAGACTTATATGACTTTTTGGAAAAGGACAAGGCACAGATGATTTCCACTGAGGTACTTGGGATGGCGTTTGAACCGGAGCAGCTGTTTGAAAATCCGGACGGAACTCCGATTGTATTCCAGAATGATTATTTCGGGATACATCGCGCGATTCATCCGAAAATCGGACCGTTTGAAAATCCGGATGGCGGAGAAGTTGTTGTTGCAAAGGAAAGTGAGAGTGCCGTCTAATCCCAGCAGACTAAAACCGGTTGCAAATATAAGAGGAGTATGATAGGATAAGAAGAGAATGAGAGAATGCTCGGAAAGAAGGAGGTTTTGAACGTGGAAGAAATAGTGCTTGATTATGAGCAGGGACTGCTGTACTGTGCGGAAAGCGAAGAGGTGTATCTGGAAATCCTGACAATCTTTTGCGAACAGTATGAGCAGGTGTGTTCCGAACTGAATCAGTGTTTACAGGCACGTGACTGGACAAAATATACCATAAAAATACATGCCTTAAAGAATAATGCACGAAATGTTGGCGCAGGAGAGCTGGGAGAGCGTTGCTTTGAGCTTGAGCTCGCCGGTAAAAAGGTACAGGCGGGAGAAGACAGTGCAGCACAGGCAGTTCTGATAGAGAAGAATCATCCGGAAGTAATGCAGTTGTATCATAGAACGAAAGAGTCG
>JAQXOR010000046.1 GCA_029099805.1 Lachnospiraceae bacterium | reverse complement strand
ATAGTCATCAACAAGACCAACGGGAACGAATGCCTGAATTGTTCCTGCAAAACCGCCGCCGTGTACTCTTACTGCTCCGCTATTGCCAAGAAATCTTCTGCTGAGCATAACAGCAAGGGTTATTGCCTGATTTTCAGGGTCGGAGCAGGAATAATGATTCTGAAGATACGCTTCTGAAGAACGCCCCGACTGCCTTACAAGCTCAAGGAAGTATTCAAAGTTTCCGTCTTTCAAAGCAGAAGCTTCAAATTTTGCACGATTGTTTTCCTCAAAGAAATGCGTTGCTCGGATTATTGCTCTATCAGAACAGGTTTCACGGAGCTTCGGAATTTCATTGTAAAATAAAAGCTCATTCACAAATCTCAGATGGGACTTGCCGAAATGCTTTGCAATATTCTCCATCTCATTTCTGATTGCGGTATAATCATCAGTAAGGTCAGCGTGACTGCTCTTTGTATCGGTAATGCACAGGCAGTAGCCGTATTCCTCAAAATCACAGCTGAAGCCTTCAACCTTTGGCTGCTCCGCATCTGAAAAGTCGATGAACACCAAGCCTCCCACAGAAGAAACCATCTGGTCCATAAGACCGCTGTTCTTGCCGAAATAAACATTTTCGGCAAACTGTCCGATTTTTGCGATTTCAACTGCTCCTGCCTTATTATCGTTATAATAGGAGTCGATGATTGTACCGATAAGGGTTTCAAATGCCGCAGAGGAAGAAATCCCGCTGCCGCATAGCACATCTGATGTGCAGTAGAGGTCAAATCCGCCGATTTCTACACCCATATCCATGAATTTAGCGGCAATTCCGCAGACGATAGCTGCTGTTCCTGTTTTGCCCGACTGTGTGGATACATCGCTGAGCTTTACTGTGAAAGGCTCATACCCTTCAGACTTTATGCGGATTACACCGTCCTGATGAAAAGCTGCAACAGCAATAACGTCAAGGTTTACAGCCGCAGCAAGCACACAGCCGTTCTGATGGTCTGTGTGGTTACCGCCGATTTCAGTTCTGCCGGGAGCTGAAAAGATGCGAATATTTTTTCTCTTGGGATAGAGCTTTGCAAAATTATTCACTGCACTAAGATAACGCTGTCTCTGGTATTCCAGCTGTGCTTCATCTGTGCCATAAAGCTCTTTGAATGTTTTTAAAAGCTCATTGTTTTCAATAGACTGTAAAGTTTTAAGGATATTCATAACATTTGCTCCTTTCAGAATTAAAGAGAATTGATTATAAATTCAAGTGTCATTGCTTCTTCAGAGGATATTTTAAATTCCTGATGTACAGGTGCTCCCCAGCTGTCATCACCACCAACGCCCATCTGCTTTGCGGCAATGCGTACCCAAGTGTAAGTTGGGTCAGGTAGCTCGTCACGGTGCATAGCGTTGTCAAGCTCGTATGCGTTATATGGAAGAACGCTCATTTCAAAAGGTATTTTTGTTGCTGTGAAATTAAGACCTGCTCCGTTTTCTTCATATACATTTACATATCTCACGCCTGTTCTGTTGCCGCATTCCTGTGGGTTAAGATACTTTGTGAAGTTTTCCAGTGCAGTTAATGTGTATACACCAAGTCTTGCACCATTGTTTCTGTCGATGTAGTTTTCATCAGGACCCATTCCGTAGAATGTGAACTTGTCGTACTGCTTCTTCATTTTGAAATCCATTGCAAATACGGGCATATCGGAAAGTCCCATTACTCCGTCATACTCAGCCTTTACGCCAAGTCTGCCATCGAAATATGCGATATATGTAACCTTGTATTCAAAAGACGGAACAGTGGGTGCAAGGAACTTGAATGTTACTTCAAGGCTGTCAGCATTTTCTTTTGTTTCAAAACCGAGAAGCTTTGCACATCTTCCTGCAATCTGCCACTGTGCATTTTCATAAGGGTAGCCTGCACCTGCGTCGTTATCTGTGTACGCTCTAAAAAAGCTGATTTTCGGTGCTCTTGTAATATATTCTTTTCCGTCGTAAATCAGCGAGCTTACTCCGCCCTCACGCTTGTCAAACTGCATTGAGAAGTTTTCGCCGTGTACGCCTATACAGAAGTCACCATACACAATTTCAGCCTTTGCAGTAATTTTTTCAGCTTCAACTTCGGGAGTTTTCACAACCTCCTGTGCAAAGGAAATCTCGTGTCCCTTTTCAGCCCAGATTGTATCTTCTGCAAGAACTGCGGAAGCTGTAAGAACATACTCGCCGCCATTTTCGGGAACTTCAAGACCGATTTTCACGCTGTCTTTTTCCCCTGCTGAAATGTTCAGACGGTGTTTCTCTGCCGCAAGAATTTCGCCCTCTTTTTCAAGTGTGACCTTGAAAATATATCCCTCTGTACCAACAAAAAGATTTCTGTTTTCTATTGTAAGCACGCCGTTTTCAATGCTCATTCTGATGTTGGAGTAAAGCTGTTTTGCTTCGCTTACCTTTGGAGAATATGTGCGGTCAGCGTAAACAATACCGTTTGTGCAGAAGCCGTAATCGCTTGCTCTGTCATCAAAATCGCCGCCGTAAACAAGCACTCCGTCCTTGTAAAGTGACTGGTCGATGTAGTCCCAGATAAAGCCGCCCTGATATGCTTCATATTTATCTTCAAGGTCGGTGTAAAGCTTCATACCGCCTAAGGAGTTGCCCATAGCGTGCATATATTCACAGCTGATGTAGGGTTTGCCTGTGTTCAGCTTGAGGTATTCCTCAACCTCACATGGCTTTGCGTACATTCTGCTTTCCATATCTGTGATATGGTCGTATTTTCTATTCCATACAACACCTTCGTAGTGGACAAGTCTTGTGCTGTCAACCTCGTGGAAATAATCAGCCATTGCCGCAATATCATCACCGCAGTAGCTTTCGTTTCCGCAGCTCCATATTAGTACGCTTGCGTGGTTCTTGTCACGCTCATACATTGACCTTGCTCTGTCGAGGCAGGCTTCCTTCCATTCGGGAAGAGAAGCAGGGATATTTATTGACGGCTCACAAGCACCCATCTTCTGCCAAGTGCCGTGAGATTCAAGGTTTGTTTCATCTATAAGGTAAATGCCGTACTCGTCGCAAAGTTTATACCAAATAGAGTTGTTAGGGTAGTGGCAGGTACGGACAGCATTGATGTTGTTGCGCTTCATAAAGCGGATATCCCAAAGCATATCATCCTCGGTAACAACTCTGCCGCCCTCTGCGTTCCACTCGTGACGGTTGATGCCCTTGAAAACAATTTTCTTGCCGTTCAGACACATAATGCCGTTTTTCATCTCAAAGGCACGGAAACCGACCTTTGTTTCAGCTGTTTCAACAACATCACCGTCAGCAATAATTTCAGCAGTAAGTGTATAGAGGTCAGGCTGTTCTGCACTCCAAGGCTGAACATTAGGAATTGAAGTCGATACATTTGCTGTATCTCCCTCATAAACCTTGTTGCCGTTTTTATCTGTAAGTGTAAGTCTTACACTATAATCGCTTTTACCTGTAACGTCAAGCTCTGTTGTGAGAATACCATTACCGTTTTCGTAATCGTAATCAGCGATAACCTTCATATCACGGACGTGAATTTCGGGAACTGCGTAAAGATACACGTCACGGAATATACCCGAAAATCTCCAGAAATCCTGGTCTTCAAGCCAGCTTGCTGTGCTGTAACGGTAAACCTCAACCGCAAGCTTGTTGTTCTTTTCCTTGAGATAAGGAGTAATATTGAATTCGGAAGGTGTAAAGCTGTCCTCGGAGTAACCTACAAACTCGCCGTTGAGCCATACATAGATTGCAGTTTCCACGCCTTGAAAGCTGATAAAGGTTTCCTTGCCGAGAAGTTCCTTGTCAACGTCAAAGAACTTAACATAACTTCCCACAGGATTGCGTTTCTTGGGAATCTGAGGCGGAACAAGCTGCTCATGACCTTCCCAGGGGTACTGTGTGTTTACATATTGTGGCTTATCGTAGCCCTGTAACTGAATATGTCCGGGCACCTTTATTTCGTCAAAGCCTGTTACATCGAAATCAACCATATAGAAATCTGCTGGTCTGTTGTCAGGGTGTTCGCAGTAGTTAAACTTCCAAGTGCCGTTGAGGGACTGTTTCAGCTGCTGTCCGTTCACAGTACATAAGTGGTCGGAGTGTGCCTTTTCACGGTTAACTTCAAAAATTCCGGGATTCTTAAGCCATTCGAGTGTAGGTTTCATAAGATGTCCTCCTTAGTTGCTGTGGGTTTTATCCCAATCTTCGTTTGCTTTTTCAACTGTAAGACGTGAGAGAAGAATTGTAATCAAGAGATTTAATATCATCGGTAACCAAAGATACATAAAGTGCAGCATATTGATGCAGGATTCAGGCTGTACAGCAGCGTTTGCAACATATCCGCCTGCTGCGAGCAACCAGCCTGTAAGAGCTGTTCCGATACCGCCGCCGATTTTAACACCGAGAGATGAGCAGGAATACATTGTTCCGTCAATTCGTTTGCCTGTTGTCCGGTATGTATAATCGGAACAAGCTGCGATAAGTGCGTTAAGATCTCCTTGCATAGGGCTCATTGCGATTGCGGCAAAACCTGTAAAAATCAGCATCATAGGTATGTTGTGCATATATCCTCCTACCATTACAAGTGCTCTTGCGATAGTAGAAATGATATATCCTGTAAGATTCAGCTTATACATTCCCTTGTATTTCTTTACAAGGAAAGGAGTTATCAACAATCCACAAATCATAGGAACATTGATTACTAAAGAGAATGTTCCGAGCAAATCAGCGTTTCCGAGAATATAAGTCATATAGTAAATTCCCATGCTGAGTGTTGAAGAAAAGAGCTGTGTGAGAATGTAAATTCCACATATCAGGATATAGTATTTGTTTGCGAAAAGAATTTTTGCAGAATCTATAAGTGAGTATTTCTTGCTTTCGTCTTTAACACGCTTTTCTTTATCAGCAAGTTCAAAATCGGGATAAGCTTCGGCAGAGAATTTTGCAGCTTCTTCATCGGCAGGATTTTCTTTTTTAAGTTCTTTTTCAGGAAGTTCCTTAACAGAGAATACAGAAATTGTATTTACGATAAGGCCTATGATTGCGTAAATTATTGCAACAATTCTCCATCCCTCTGCTCCGTTCCCGAAATATTCTACTGCGTCTACTGTAATGCTCTGGATAAGCAGACTTGTTCCAAATGCGAAAATGAATCGGATTGAACCCATCTGGACTCTTTCGTTACCGTTTCTGGTAATGAGTGCTGTGAGAGCGGAATATGCAATATTATTTGCTGTAAAGAACACACCGTTAAGTAAAGTGTATGTGATGAAGAAATATGCATATTTTGCTACATCTCCCCATTCTAACGGAACGGCAAATATTGCAACCAGCATCAAGCTGCAGCCTATGTAAGGCCAGAGCATCCAAGGTCTTGCCTTACCCATTTTTGTTTTTGTCTTATCGATAAGAGAACCGAATATGATATCTGTAATACCGTCAAAGACTTTGGATACCATCATCAGTGTTCCGACTATACCTGCATTCAGTCCTGCCGTATCGGTAAGATAAATCATTACGAAGGTTGCGAGGAAGGCATAAACCACATTTCCTGCGATATCTCCTGCGCCGTAGCCTATTTTATTGTACCATTTCAGATATTTCTTTTCAGTCATATCAATTTCTCCTTTAAAAGAATTCATCAGTGTTTATTCGGTGTCCGCTGCAGGTCTCGAGTTCTGCTTCGGAAACAGCGTTCAGTAACGGCTGAACTGCTGCAATTCGTTTAAAGGCGCCTTTATTTCTTGATTACATTCTATCACGCTTTTTACTCCAAAACCATAAACACAATAAGACAAAACATGCACAAAATGATACAAATGCTATTGAAAAACCATTCTGGATATGTTATAATGTAAAAGTAAGGGGGTATGGTTATGTTTACAAATGTTGCTTATCTTCACAATTCTCTTTCTGATATGGTTGATACTAGCAAATCCATTGTTGTTACAAGTTGCGGTTATTATCGTGTGCACAGCAGACCTGTCGTCGCTACTGAACGTCCGACAGGCAGAAAGGATTATCAGCTTTTATACATAGCAAAGGGCAAGGGGCACTTTTTCTTTGATGGCAAGGAAAAGATTATAACCGAGGGGAATATGATTTTGTATCGTCCCAATGAAGTACAGTACTATTACTATTACGCTCCCGACAAAACCGAGGCATACTGGGTGCATTTCACAGGACGTCATGTTGAGTCTATACTTGAGTACTACGGACTGCCAGAAACAGAAAATGTGTTTTATACGGGAACATCTCCCGACTATCAGTGGATGTACCGTCAGATGATACAGGAATTACAGCTGTGCCGTTCTAATTATGAAGAATTGCTGTCTCTTATGCTCCGTCAGATTTTTATTATGATTAACCGATATGTTGTGGAGGGTAAAAAATCAGGCAGCGAAATTCAGAATGAGATTGAACGCGCCACCCATTATTTTAATGAGAATTACAATAAGCAGATAAATATTGACGAGTATGCTGAATCCCGTCACATGAGCACCTGCTGGTTCATACGAAGCTTCAAACAGATTCTCAAGGTTACACCCATGCAGTACATTCTTTCTCTACGAATGGCAAACGCACAAAGTATGCTTGAAGGAACTGGGTATAACATTTCCGAAATAGCGGAATATGTAGGCTATGATAATCCGCTTTATTTCAGCAGGCTGTTTCATAAGCACGTTGGTGTTTCACCGTCGGAGTATCGAAAGATGAGAAGCGGAAGATAGAGAGAATTATCTCCACCTGCACAAATAGGCGGAGATAACTCTGCCGTAGTTCGTTACGCACCGTCCCTGATATATTTTCAAAGTTAAGCGTATTAGTCGTTTTAATTGTTATGTATGATAGCATATTTCCGCATATGTTATTGCATAAATAAATGCGCATTTCAGCACCGAGAAGGTACAGTAAATCTGTATCGGAACGGTGCTTTTTTATGCGACGAGGTTAACATCCTGCAATTTTTTCGGTTTATAAAAGTGAGGGGATAATTTCGAGGTAAACACACACCTAATTTTTTACCTTTAAAAGTGAGAAGAAACTATAAAGCAGTGCATTACCCTGCAATTTTTTCGGCGTATAAAAGTAGGGGGGAATTTAAGGTTGCCACCAGCCTTATTTTTCGGCGTTAATATTAGAGGGATAAATTTAAGGTTGCCACCAGTCCGATTATTTACCTTTAATAGTAGAGGGTGTTATATAATCCACAGCTTATCTGAAATTTTATTCAGAAGAGTGCATTGACTATGTTATTTTTTCCTGTATATAGTAGGCGGACTTTTAAGCTGAATAAAATAATTTGGCTCAACCCACTGATTTTTCGGCATTAATATTAGAGGGATATACTCTGAACACCAATTATGAATTACCGCAGAATGTTTGCAATGCATGTTGATGATGAAGATAAAAAACTCAACGACAAAACGACGTCGAGTTTTGGTCAGCGTGGTGCAACCATAATCAATGAATCTGACTTTTACAGTCTGGTTCTTGCAAGCAGAATGCCCAACGCGAAAAAATTCAAACGCTGATATAAATCCCTGCGAATGTGAACGTTTGATGAAACTTTTTGAAAACAGGTGATAAAATCAGCTTAAAAATGGCAATGAGTGAAGGAATAAATTTATTTGGAACACCGAGGTGAAAACTTACTGTAAATATTAGAGAGCTTTTTCGTCCACCATACTAAATTTTCGGCGTATAAAAGCAGGGGGATAATTTTAAGGTTGCCACCCACAGAAATTTTTACTGTATATATCAGAAGATTTTTTGCCCACTTGCCTGAGTTTTCGGCTTGAATATTAGGAGAGGTATTTATTTAAAGGACAAGGCGGCATTGTCGGTCGGGCGTGAAACACAACCTACCGCATTTGGTACACCTACCCGATTTTTTCCTGTATATAATAGAGGGTTTACATATCCCGACAATCGGGAGAAATAAAACTGAAAGGAATTGATACAATGCCAAAATTATTAGCAAAGCGAAACAGGTTTGTTTCTATGGACAATGAATTTCTCACAAGAAAGGATTTATCACTGAAAGCTAAAGGACTACTTGCGTGTATGCGGTGTCTGCCGCCTGACTGGAGATTTTCCATTGAAGGACTCGCTTACATCAACAAGGAGAGCGAAAGTGCCATTTCATCTGCGCTACGGGAGCTGGAGCAGTTTGACTATCTGCGACGGAGCCATCCAAGGACAGAGGATGGAAAAATTGCAAACGCCGTTTACACGATTTGCGATATTCCAATCGTTGAATACGAAACGTTGCACGGCGAAAGTGATGGCGCTCTGAATTAGGACTTCACCTTCAGCTATGACTCCCTGTTTCGAGGAGTCATAGTTGATATAACATTTCAGTCATTCTGTAAAATGTCAGCGTGATTATTTCAAAGGACGCCTTGTTTCAGGGCGACCTCGGTGTACCTCGTTTCAGGGTATACCTACGGCGAACAAATTGTTCACCGTTCAGACCGCCGCCCTAAATCAGGACGGTGGTTGCATAGAAAGCACATACCATGTTTCAGGGTGAGTGTTGGGAATGACTCTTATGCCGTCGTGATTTGCGACTCCATAGCAAGTCAAGATTTTCACTTTTGATACCGTCGTGAAATGCGACGGTAAATTGAATATGGGGTAACGATTCATTACTTCATCTTCACAGTTCTGTAATACCGCCGTCGCAATTTGCGACAGTGGTTTATGATAAAGGAAGCGGCGTTTTACCGCTTCCTTTGAAAGGTATGAACAAATTGTCCATACCTTGATATGAAAAAACTAATTTTCGATGGGAGTCCAAATTGGACCCCCATCTCCGAAACAAAAGAGGTTTAAAGGAGTCATCATTGCGCGCCCCCGTAGTCACATTACTGTGCATCCTTGGCACCAACCTCGGTCAATGCCTTTACCATACCGGCCATTCCCTGAATCTCGGACGGAATGATAATCTTTGTTGCCTTTCCGTCTGCCGCTTTTGCAAATGCCTCCAGACTCTTTAACTGGATTACCTGTCCGGTCGGAGCAGCCTCGTTTAAGTAGCGGATACCGTCGGCATTTGCCTGCTGTACCTTTAAGATAGCCTCTGCCTGACCTTCTGCCTCACGAATCATCGCTTCCTTCTTTGCTTCCGCACGAAGGATTGCTGCCTCCTTTTCTGCCTCTGCCTCGAGAATTGCGGATTCTTTCTTACCTTCCGCCACAAGGACGGTGGACTTCTTTTCACCTTCTGCAATCAGGATTGCTTCACGGCGTTCACGCTCTGCCTTCATCTGCTTCTCCATGGCATCCTGAATTGCTGCCGGCGGAATAATGTTCTTTAATTCTACACGATTTACCTTAATTCCCCATGGGTCGGTAGCCACATCAAGCGATGCTCTCATCTTCGTATTAATCGTCTCACGGGAAGTAAGTGTTTCATCTAGCTCCAGGTCACCGATAATATTACGAAGTGTGGTAGCGGTCAGATTCTCTATTGCCATAATCGGATTCTCTACACCGTACGCAAACAGCTTCGGGTCGGTAATCTGATAAAAGACAACGGTATCAATCCGCATGGTAACGTTATCCTTGGTGATAACCGGCTGCGGTGCAAAGTCTACTACCTGTTCCTTTAACATTACTCTCTTGGCAATACGGTCAATTAACGGAAGCTTCAAATGAATTCCTACCGACCATGTACCCTGATATCCGCCAAGACGTTCCACAACATACGCCTGTGCCTGCGGTACAATCTTAATGCAGGATGCAATTAAAATTAAAAGTACTACAACCAATGCAATAATAGCAAAAATAGTTCCCGGTTCCATAACTCCTCCTTGTTTACCCCTTTGGGTACTCTTACTGATTTTCCTGTTCCTTGATTTCTTCCACTAATACCTTGACACCGTCTACCGCGCATACCCTCACACGCGCTCCGGCATCAATAACAGCCTCATTCTTACTCCGTGCGGTCCATTCCAACCCTTTCAGCAAAACCGTACCGGTTCCGTTAAAATTGTCGATTACCTCCGTTACCTTACACTGTTCTCCGACCAGACTGTCCACATTTGTCTTCGTACGCCTACTGTTAAAATACTTCGCAGCAATGGGGCGTGTAAAAAACAAAAGCAGTAAAGACACTACTAAAAAGACAATCACCTGAATCAGCAGGCTGTCTGTTATCATTGCCACAAAAAAGGTAACCAGCGCACCTCCGGCGAACCAGATTGTAACCAGCCCCAGGGTAGCAATCTCAACCACAAGACAAAGAGCAAGAATAATCAACCATACAATTTCCGGCATAAGCTCCTCCTTTCCCAAAATACAAGCGAATGCTCTTACCTACAGTATAGCGTATTTTTCCTGCTCTTGCAATATTCTGACTTATAATTTTTCTGTATTTTTCTCTTTTGAACTAAAAATTATCT
Source organism: Lachnospiraceae bacterium (assembly GCA_029099805.1). Taxonomy (GTDB): domain Bacteria; phylum Bacillota; class Clostridia; order Lachnospirales; family Lachnospiraceae; genus SIG307. Next base: position 34,295 of record JAQXOR010000046.1, on the reverse strand, counting down.
TTAAATTGCCATTTCTGCACCGAATCTCATCCAAAAACTTTTTTTCATCGGAATCTCTCTTCATTTGAACCTGATACGTCAGCTCAAATAAAGTCCCCATATTTGTTGTTTTCACACATTCCAGCTTTGCCTCTCTTGTATAGTCCCGGAACAAATCATCAAACGCTCCAACATAATTCATGTCTTCCGGAATCAGGATACGAAGCTGTCTTGAAGTGTCTTTAAAGCAGACTGCCGCAACCTTAAACCCAAGTACCACAATCAGTCCAAGAATAAACAGGACGCAAAATCCGAGTGTAATATAGCCAAGTCCGCATGCAAGCCCTGCTGCCATTGCCATAAAAACAAGAGAAATATCCTTTGATTCCCCCGGTGCACTCCGGAATCTTACAAGCGAAAAAACTCCGGCGATAGAAAAGGCTCTTGCCACATTACTTCCGACCAGGATGATTACCAGCACAACAACTGCCGGAAGCATTAACATACTTACAATAAAACTGACGGAACGTCTGCTTTTCTCAGTAATAAGAATATAAACTGCCGCTATAATAATTCCGATTATTACGGAAGCCAGCATACGTGCCAGTGTATCCGTAACACTAACTCCTCCGGCCTGTTCCGTAACCCCAAATAAATTCTCTAACATATTATTTTCCTTTCTTTATCCTTTGATTCTGCTATGCAATCACAGGAAGCTCAGACTTCTCCTCTTCCCTGTCTTCTTCCGACGTCCTCGGTCCGGTTATGTAATTTGTGTATTCCGTTCCGTACTTTGAAAAGGATACCGGATAAATCCGGAACTCCGATAAAATCTTTGTCATCCAGAGCGGCATGGCATTCTCAATTTTTACTTCCATAATCCATTCATCCTCCGGCAGAAGCTTTTCCCCGTAAATGCCGTAATGAAGTCCCAAATCATAACGCCTTGTAATAATATTCCTGTCAAACGTCACACGGAAGTCTTTATTATCCTTCCCGAACATTGCCACTCTGTCATAGGACAGAAAAAGTACCGGCTTCAATTCCATTCTTTTCAGGCAATACTGCAGTTCCTTTACGACCTGTGCGTTCATATACGGCTGGTAAGCCGGCAACTCCCCGGATCTGACAAACTCATAAGCTTCCGCAAGTTTTAATTTGGTACGGCGTTTATTGACCAGACCCTTATATTTTTTCTTGATTTCTAAAAAGACCTTATCCTCCGGAGTGACTACACCATAGCTGCGGAGCCTCAGCTTTTCCTTATAAACCGGTTTCTCCATCGATTGGCTGATTAAATCGTTATGGATTGTATCGTAATATATATTACAAATCGTGTAAAACTCGCCGTTACGGCTGTAAGCATCCGGTTCCATATACTCTAAAAGCCGTTCGCGCAGCTTCTGATAACAGGCATCGGTAATACGGTACTTTTTCTCATACCGGTTAAAGACCTCGATTGCCATCTCTCAACCTCCTTTCTCCTTTTATCTTATACCTGTTTTGTGTTGACTTTGTGATTATTCCGGGAAAAACCCGTGAAAACCAAAAGCAGGCTGCGCACTTTCGTATGCAACAGCCCGCCATTTTATTATCATGATTTCGATAATAATTACACTTACAGTCTCTTTAACAGCTCGTCCCGTTCCTTCTCAAACCCCGGCTTTCCGAGAAGAGCAAACATATTCTTCTTGTAGCTTTCCACACCCGGCTGATCAAACGGATTTACGCCAAGGAGATATCCGCTGACACCGCAGGCAAACTCAAAGAAGTAGAACAACTCACCGAGGGAAGCCTCGTTCCGCTCTGCCACCTTAACTACAAGATTCGGTACTCCGCCATCCGTGTGAGCAAGCTTTGTTCCCTTCATTGCGCTCTTATTAATAAAATCAAGACTCTTACCGGTTAAGTAATTCAGACCGTCCAAATCTACCGGTTCCTCCTCAATCAGAAGCTCATGAGTCGGAGTCTCTAATTCCATTACCGTCTCAAACATGGTACGCTGTCCGTCCTGAATGAACTGTCCCATGGAATGCAGGTCAGTCGTAAGGTCTACGGATGCCGGGAAAATACCCTTCTGATCCTTTCCTTCACTCTCTCCGTAAAGCTGCTTCCACCACTCGGCTACATAATGGAAATTCGGCTCATAATTTGCGAGAATCTCAATGCTCTTACCCTTTCTGAGAAGCACATTTCTTACAGCTGCATACTGAAGAGACGGATTCTCGGCATACGGCGTATTCAGGCAGACCTCACGCATTGCTGCCGCACCTGCCATTAATGCATCGATATCTGCTCCGCTTGCGGCAATCGGTAATAAACCGACTGCAGTCAGAACAGAGAAACGTCCGCCTACATCATCCGGCACTACGAAGGTCTCATAACCCTCTTCGGTTGCAAGCTTCTTGAGTGCTCCGCGTGCCTTATCGGTCGTAGCATAGATTCTGCCTGCCGCTCCTTCCTTCCCGTACTTCTTCTCCAATACCTTTTTAAAAATACGGAATGCAATGGCAGGCTCTGTTGTAGTACCGGACTTACTGATAATATTTACGGAGAAATCACGATCCCCGATTACCTCCAACAGCTGAGCCAGATAGGTACTGCTGATATTATTGCCGGCGAAATAAATCTCAGGTGTCTTTCTGATTTCCTTTGAAACGCAATTATAAAAGCTATGTCTTAAAAATTCGATTGCGGCACGTGCACCGAGATAAGAACCGCCGATACCGATAACAACCAAGACCTCAGAATCGGAACAAATCTTCTCCGCTGCCTTTTTAATCCGCGCAAACTCCTCTTTGTCATAATTCACCGGCAAATCAATCCAACCAAGAAAATCATTTCCTGCTCCGGACTTTTCAAGCAGGCACTTCTTTGCTGCCATTACCGGATGTTCCATCATTTCCACTTCTGCTCCGCGCAAAAAAACGTCTGCTGCCGAAGCATCAAAAGTAATTCTACTCATACTTAGCATCCTTTCTCTTTGACAATCCGATTGTCAAAGCCGTCAATTCCTTGAACTTGTTACCAATTATACCACGTTTTCCTGCATTTTTCAATATTGTACGAAAAAAACAGTTATCGCGCGAAAGTTAAGTATTCTTTCTGTCACAAGTACTCTGCAATAATCTCCCGAAGCATTGCTTCATACGATAAATCCTGCTTATCTTTTTCTAAAGTATCCATCTCTGCTGTTTCCGAACTATCCGCTGCGGCTGCCTCTGCCTGTGCCTGCTTTACCGCCGCCTCTTCCTCCTGTTCCCTGCTTTGCAGTATCGTAAGTCTCCTTGCTTCCATCTGTCTGCGTTCTCTTAATAGTTCCTCTGTCAGCCTCCTCTTTTCTTCCTGTGCCTTACCGCTCTGATACTTTTTCCCTTGCTTTTTCCTGCTCTGCCCGGTCAGTTCCTTTGTCTGCAATACCTCTCTCTTTTTTCTTCTTTCTTTCTTCCGCTCCGGCGACTGCTTCTGCTTTTCTGTCTCCTCTCCCGACTTTGTACGAAGCATACAGCCATTTTCAATATAATCCCGGATCGATAACCGGATTCGCTTTTCTTTTTCACGCAGACCAAAAAGCAAATCGAAAATCAAAAACGTCAGAACAACCATGCCGCTTATAAACAGCGGAACCACGATACGATAGACGTCACAGCCCAATAATACTGCCGCAAAGGCAGTCAGAACCCCACTTAAAAGAACAACCAATATCGACTGTTGCAGAATACATTCCAAAACACCAATACGTATTCCGCATATCCTGCACTCTGCCAGACGACACTCTGTATAAATCATTGCACTCCTCATCGTCTGATTTCTTCCGGCACGTTCCTTCAAATCGTCTCTTATGTACATAATCGTCTTATTGCTTGTCCTCTCGATGTTTTTACAGGCTCTGCATACTCCGACATAATATCCGAAAAGAACAACACGAATGACCAGCCCAATTCCCGTTATTAGTCCGATTCCCATACTGCCATATCCCTGCTCCAATAATTCTTTCATCCATACTCCTTTCCGTCACAACGCGAGTTTTCTAACCCTATTATATCTCTTTCTTACATTTTTTGGGAATTCAAACATAAAAAAAAGCAGATTTATTCTGCTTTTTTTGACAAATTATTTCCTATTTCTTCTCTTTCGGTATGCCTCGTAAACAAATAAAGAGGTTGCCACGGCAGCATTCAGTGATTCTGCTCTTCCCTCCATCGGTATTTTCACAAGACAGTCTGCCTTTTCGGAAGCCTCTTCACTTAATCCGTTCGCTTCGTTCCCAATCAGGATTACCGAACGTCCGGAATACTCCGGTTCATCATAATACTGCTTTCCCGAAAGATGAGCGGCATACACCATTGCACCGGTTTGTTTCATACGGTCCAGCTCCGTTAAAAAATCATCCGTATAAAAATGCGGCACCCGGAAAACCGCTCCCATGGTAGAACGTACTACCTTGGGATTATACATATCCACCGAATCCCGGCTTAAAATCACTCCGGTGACCCCTGCTGCCTCGGCAGTACGGAGAATCGTTCCGAGATTGCCCGGATCACGAATATCTTCAAGAGCAACCCACACCGCATCCTCTTTTTTAAATAATGCATCTTTATCATACTCCGGAATACGTACCGTGGCAAGAATCCCCTGAGGCTCCAATGTTTCTGCCATTACTTTCATCACAGCTTCAGAAACCACCTCATACGGTACGGCTGCTAAAGAAGCCTTTCTGCTTTCATCCGACAAGTACGATTCCGTCACATAAACCTCATCCACAGCCTCCGGTACATCCCGCAAGACCTCCTCGAACAGCTTCCGGCCTTCGATTACGAATACGCCCTGCCGTCTTCTCTCTTTTCCCTTTTTCTGCAATATCACAATGTTTTTTACCCGCGGATTTACTGTACTGCTTATCATCGTATCGTGCATTCCTTCCCGATTCTTATTTTAAATCCCGTAGTCTGCTCAATTCATCGTTCTTCCCAATCATAACCAGAATATCACCTTCCCGTAACGGTTCTGTCGCCTCGGGGTTAATATTCAGCTTCTCATCTCTGCGCAACCCGATTACATTGATTTTTCTCTTTGCACGAAGATTCAGCTCAATCAGGCTTTTCCCTATCCAGTCCGTCGGTGCCGGAAGCTCTACCATACTGAATGTTGAGGATAACTCAATTGCATCAAACAAGTTCCCCGCTATCAGATTATTGGAAATCCGGATACCTGTCTCCTTTTCCGGAAACACAACCATATCCGCACCTACTTTACGTAAGATTTTCGCGTGCAAATCATTTTGCGCTTTTGCCAACACATACGGTATTCCGCACTCCTTGGCCAAAATCGTAATCAGCACACTGGCTTCAACATCACCTCCGATCGCAACAATCGCACCGTCAAAATTCCCGATTCCAAGAGACTCCAGCGCATCCGTATCCGCAATCTCGCAGGTTATTGCGTGCGTCACCGAATCTGCAATCTGCTTTACCTTTTCTGCATCACGGTCTACTGCCATCACCTGGCATCCGCCGTCCGCCAGCGTTGTCGCAACACTCTGACCGAATCTTCCCAACCCAAACACAACAAATTCTTTTCCCTTTTTCTTTTTCATAGTTCTCCTTCCGCCTCCATCGACGTTCTGTGTCTAAAATATTCTCCTGATTAACCGATTAAAACTCTTCCCTCCGGCAGCTCTCTGTTATTGCGTTTTCCGGAAGACTGTAAAGACAATGCAAGAGTAATCGGACCGATTCGTCCCAAATACATACAACACGTAATAATCACTTTTCCGACAGGATTCAAATCACCGGTCTTTCCACAGGACAGGCCTACCGTCGCAAGTGCGGAACCGGCTTCATACAGGGCTTCCATCACTGTCCAGCCTTGTGTTGCACACAATAAAAGAGTTGCTGCAATCATACAGCAGAAGCTGACCGAAAAAATGGCGGATGCCTTTCTGACATAAAACTCCGGGAGACGTCTCCCGAACACCTCGAGATCCTTCTTTCCCCGAATCAGAGAAATCACAGACAGAGTCAGAACGAAAAAGGTTACTGTCTTGATACCTCCCGCCGTACTGGAAGGAGAACCGCCGATTACCATAAATATCAGCGTCAGAAACCCGGAGGCCTGCGTCAGATTCTCCTGCGGTATTGTCTGAAATCCTGCAGTTCTTGTTGTCACCGACTGGAAAAAGGAAGCCATTATTTTCTCGCCCATGGAAAGATTTCCCATGGAATCCGGGTTATTATACTCAAACAAAAAGTAAAGTACCGCTCCCGAAACAATTAATGTCACTGTCATAGTAACTGCCAGTTTTGTATGCAGCGACAACCGACGCCAGAGCTGACCTGCCGGAATTTCCTTTTCTCTTATGCGCTTTACCTTTCCCAGTACATCCCACCAGACAGGAAATCCGATTCCTCCTACTACAATCAATGCCATTGTAATCAGGTTGACCGGCAGATTCGTTTGAAATGCGACAAAACCGGAGTCCCCCACCAGATCCAATCCGGCATTACAGAATGCGGATACAGAATGAAATATCGCATACCAGACCGCCCGAGGTCCGTATTCGCCCACAAAACAGAAGAAAAAGAACACTGCTCCGATTCCCTCGACAATCATTGCACCTTTTACGATGCTTTTTGTAATCCGCACCAGTCCTCCAAGCGTATCCAGATTATACGCCTCCTGTATCAAAAGACGCTCCGAAAGGCTAATCCTTCGACGGAACAGTAAAAGCATTGAGGTCATCACCGTTACAATTCCCAAACCGCCGAACTGTATCAAAAAAAGAATCACAATTTGCCCGAACAGACTCCACTGCGCCGCTGTCACCACAGTGGAAAGACCGGTTACACAGATTGCACTTGTGGCTACAAATAGAGCATCCAGAAAATTCGCCGGTTTTCCGTCTGCCGATGCAATCGGCAGGGACAATAAGGCTGTCCCTGCCAACGCACCGATAAAAAACCCGAGCATTATCATTCTTGTAGTTGTAAACCGTACCTTTTTCTTTTCCATATCCTTACTGTTCTCCTATTACAGCCCGTCCGATACGACGTCCTTTCCTTTCCGATAAGAAAGGGGCTGCGCAGCAGCAGCCCCATCTTTTATCCTTCGGCATAATCTTTTCTGTTCTTACGATTTTGCTTTTTCACTTCGTACATCAGCTCATCCGCTTCTTCTACATAATCATCCAGCTCAGAGCTTCCTTTTACGTCGGTTAAAACATACCCGATGCTGGCCTCAATCTGATACGGAAGACCCGAAGTCTCATTTGCCCGCTTCAGCTCTGCTTCCAGCTTTCCCTTAAATGCTTCCGCTTCCTTTTTATTCTTTACCGGTCCGATAATCAGGAATTCATCGCCGCCGTAACGTACCGCAATCATTTCCTCACCTACACACGCTTTCAATACACCGGAAAAAAGAATCAGCGCATTATCTCCATGGGAATGTCCGTAAATATCATTAATCTCCTTAAGGCGGTCCATGTCCATAAACATTACCAACAGAGGCTTGCCGTATGCTTTACTCTTCTCAAACATTGCATAACCGTCTCGCATATAGCCGAAACGATTGTACATATCCGTCAAAGCATCCTTTACATAAACATTATCCAGACGTTTATTCATCTTACGCAGAACCTCCAGGTTACGGAGATTGCTGTAGGCAGAATTAATCGCAGCAACCATATACATAAGCATCCTGCGGAATAATACACTTGAGGAATCTACAATAACCATATACCCGAGACTGGCTCCAAACTTTTGCAACGGTACAAACAAATAATCATGGATTTCTTCATCCTCCTGAAGCAGATACTCCGGTACCAAATCCTTACGCTTAATAAGCATTGGCTCATCCTGTGATACCCCACGGCACATACCGCTCAACACATATTGCTCTTCATCGTATTTGTCGTCCCAGTTAAACTCGATTGCCTGGGTACCATAATAAATCGCCTGATTAATGCACATACAATACCCATAAATGTTAAACTGTCTCATAACCTCAAGCATATAGAAATTGAACAAGCCCTCGTTATCCGAAAGTGCCAGATTCTGGCGGACTGCATTCAGCGTTTCATAATAGGATGCCTCTTCCTTTACCCTATAGTAAATCTGACGATGCAGCTGACGCCTATCCCATTCCACGAGCTCTTCCGGTGCATAACAGCCGCAGCTGCCTCTTAATACAAGCTTCTGCTCATGAGACACCACCTTCTGCACTTTTTCGTTTGCAATCAGACGGAATAACACATCGCATCCTAAGTAGCCCATCGAACGGGCATCCTTATCTATGGTAGAAATCATCGGAGTAAATGCCTTTGCGTTTGCGTCATTGTCATAGCCGACAATCAAAAAATCCTCCGGCGGATACTTGCCGTCCCCTTCCGCTGCCTGACAATATCCCAGTGCCATTGCATCGTTCGCGCACACCACAGCGTCCGGAAGCTCGATTCCCAGCTCCTTGAAATCCGCATATGCCTGACGACCGTCCGCATCCATAAAGCTGTAATCACGGATTCGTCGCTCCTCTACCGGAATTCCATGTGCAGTCAGAGCATCTATGTATGCTTTCTTTCTGAGAATATTATCCGGATGTTCTGCGGAACCGCCGACATAATTTATAGTACGGCATCCGTGCTCTGTAATTAAATGCTCCACCAACCGGTACTCTGCCGAATATCCGTCCGGCAGAACAGAGGTAATCCCTTCTATCTCATAATCAAGTGATACCATAGGCTTTCCGCACTTTAAAATAGCGGGATGATACTTCTTTATCATGTCATAACCCTGTACCACGTTTATTGAAAAAATAATCCCCTCATAATCCTGATAATCCGGCAGTGAACAGATGTTATAGTAACCGAAATTCTCCGGTAAATCTAAACCAAAACTCGGAAAACACAAAAAAACATGTAAGTCCGTCTTACTTCCGGCAAGGCGTTCCTTGATGCCACTGATGGTTGCTTCCAAAAGCTCGCTGTCTCCGGATGCCGCAATCAATGCTATTTTTTGCTTTCCCATTCGCTTTGCCCCCTTTCAGTCACACCTTCTCGTAAAACCCACATAGAAATAGATATACATATTTTACTCCTTATTTTACATTTCGTCAAACACTTTTTTAAACACTTTTTTACCGTTCTGTCTTCTTGCACTTTTTCTTTCTTTATTGTATAATGAGAACGCATATAGCCGGGGAAACCGAAGCGCAGCAAGGGTTTCGATGGTTTGCTTTTTGAAGTAAATGGTATATGGTTCAATATCAAATATGAATTTGTTTACCAAACAGTTAATTTTGTTATATTTTATGAAAAAGGAGAGTACATATGACAATTTCCGAGCAATCCCTGACCCTCCACAGAGAGTGGAACGGTAAATTAACAACCGAATCAAAATGTAAAGTAGACTCCAGAGAAGCATTAGCCCTTGCCTATACTCCGGGCGTTGCAGAGCCCTGCAAGGTAATCGCAGAGCATCCGGAAGAGGTATACAACTACACCATCAAAGCAAATACCGTAGCAGTAATTTCAGACGGCAGTGCAGTTCTGGGTCTTGGAAACATCGGTGCCGCTGCCGCCATGCCGGTCATGGAAGGAAAATGCGTGCTATTTAAGGAATTCGGCGGTGTCAACGCTTTCCCGATTTGTCTGGATACTCAGGACACCGAGGAGATTATCAAAACGATTGTCAATATTGCACCGGCCTTCGGAGGCATCAATTTAGAGGATATTTCCGCCCCGCGCTGTTTTGAAATCGAAGAACGTCTGAAACAGCTTCTGCCGATTCCGGTATTCCATGACGACCAGCACGGTACCGCAATTGTCGTATTGGCCGGCATCATCAATGCATTAAAGGTGGTCGGTAAAAAGAAGGAAGACTGTCAGGTAGTGGTAAACGGTGCAGGTTCCGCCGGTATTGCAATTTCAAAGCTGCTCCTGCGCTACGGTTTCAAAAAACTCATTCTCTGCGATAAGGCAGGCATGCTTTCCCAAAAAACCGCCGGACTGAACTGGATGCAGCAGGAAATGGTAACTGTCACAAACCTGGAAGAAAGAGAAGGCACCTTAGCCGATGCAATGAAGGGAGCAGATATTTTTGTCGGTGTTTCCGCTCCGAATATTGTCACCGAAGAGATGGTTGCCTCCATGAATTCCGATGCCATTTTATTCGCGATGGCAAACCCGGTACCTGAAATCATGCCGGATCTTGCAAAAAAAGCAGGAGCTCGTGTCGTTGGAACCGGGCGCTCCGATTTTCCGAATCAGGTAAACAATGTGGTCGCATTTCCGGGCATTTTCCGGGGAGCCTTAGAAGGCCATGCCGCACAGATTACCGAGGAAATGAAGCTTGCCGCTGCTCTTGCTATCGCCGGTCTGGTTTCCGAAGAGGAATTATCCGAAGACAACATTATGCCGCAGCCTTTTGACCCGAGAGTCTGTGATGTTGTCAGTGCTGCCGTCAAGGCAAATATCCGGTAGGTTTCCGATGCGCACTGCAAACGACTATTACCGCGCCCGGTTCGGCGGAAAGGTCTACCGTATCTCTCTTAACGGCGGCATGACCTGTCCCAACCGGGACGGCACTCTTGATACACGAGGCTGTTTGTTCTGCAGCCGTGGCGGTTCGGGAGATTTTGCCTCTTCCGCCGCACTTTCCGTCCCGGAGCAGCTTGTGACTGCCAAACAAAAGATAGCGGCAAAGCTTCCGAAAAACAGGGAGACCTTTGCCGGATATCTGGCATATTTTCAGGCCTTCACCAACACCTATGCCCCGGTTGCATACCTGAAAGGCATTTTCGAGGACGCTCTCAGTGACCCCGAAGTCGTCGGACTGTCTGTTGCGACCCGTCCGGACTGTTTATCGGAGGAATGCATTTCCCTGCTTTCTTCCCTGAATAACAGTAAGCCTGTTTATGTCGAGCTTGGATTGCAGACGATTCACGAACAGACTGCCGCATTAATCCGCCGCGGGTATCCGCTGTCCGTCTATGATGATGCCGTAAGCCGCCTGCAGGCAGCAAGGCTTCCGGTTATCACCCATGTAATTCTCGGTTTGCCCAAAGAGACCAAAGAAGATATGCTCGCCACGGTAAAGCATGTGGTAAAGGCCGGAATCCACGGAATCAAGCTACAATTATTACACGTTTTACAGGATACTGATCTGGCGGATTACTATCGCACTGCCTCTCCTTCGGAGTTTGCCTGTATGACCTTAGACGCCTATACGGATATCCTTGTCTCGGTCCTTCCCCTGATTCCGGAAGAGACCGTACTTTATCGCATCACCGGAGACGGTCCGAAGCGTACCCTGATTGCCCCTTTATGGAGCGGAGATAAAAAGCATGTATTAAATACCTTGCGACATCATCTGGAAAGGAGTTCCCTATGCAATCCGAAATGCTGATGCTTTATAAGCTTATGATTCTCTATATCCTGGACCGGATTGATTTTCCTATGACGGATTCCCAGCTGACGGACTTTTTCATCGGAAAAAATTACACGGATTATTTTACCCTGCACGAAACAATCAATGACTTAAGCGAGGACAATTTTATTGCCAAAGAAGTTGTGCGCAACAAAACACTCTATCACATAACAGAAGCCGGCGGAGAAGCGCTTTCCTTTTTCTTTAAAGACATCTCACCTGCCGCAAGAGCGGATATCGATGAGTATCTTTCCGCCCAGCGCTATCAGCTGAAGGAAGAGCAGTCAACTCCTGCCGACTACTATGAAATCAAACACTCCGAATATCTTACGGAATGCAAAATATTAGACAGAGACTCTGTTATTTTAGAAGTCCGGGTTACCGTTTCCAATGAAGCCGAAGCCGAGCGGCTTTGCAACAACTGGAAGGATAACAGTACCGATATCTATACCTATATTGTCACGAAGCTGCTGACTACCGGCGGAAAGGATACAAACGAACCGGAGACCTAAGCATCGGCCTCTCCGATGCAATGATGGCAGCTCGCACAGTCCGGAAACTGCCTGTCATCATATGCAATGTCGTTTCTGTCATAATAATCCTTTACCGCCGCCTTAATAGCCTCCTCCGCAAGTACGGAGCAGTGGAGCTTATGCGGCGGAAGACCGTCGAGTGCCTCGGCAACCGCCTTATTGGTTAGCTGCATTGCTTCGGCAACCGGCTTTCCCTTAATCAGCTCCGTTGCCATCGAGCTGGAGGCGATTGCACTGCCACAGCCAAAGGTTTCAAACTTTACATCTGTGATGATTTCGTTCTCGATTTTCAGATAAATCTTCATAATATCACCACATTTGGCATTTCCCACTTCACCGATTCCGTCCGCCTGTTCAATCACGCCCACGTTCCGGGGATTGCGGAAATGGTCCATTACTTTTTCACTGTATAATGCCATAATCCCATCCTCACTTTATTACAAACTGTTGTTTTCCGTTTACCAAATCACGCCATACCGGAGATATGCTGCGCAAATAAGCTACAACCTCTGTTACGGCAGCAATCATATAATCTACTTCCTCTTCCGTATTCTCCTCCGACAGCGAAAGCCGTAAAGAGCCGTGTGCAATTTCATGAGGTCTTCCGATTGCCAGAAGTACATGGCTCGGGTCCAATGATCCTGAGGTACAGGCAGAGCCGGAGGATGCATATACTCCTTTCTCGTCCAGCAGCAGCAACAAGGATTCTCCTTCAATTCCCTCAAAGCAGAAATTCACATTGCCCGGAAGTCTTTGCCTCTCATCCCCGTTTAAAACCGAATGGGGTATTTCTTTCAGCCCCGCAATCAACCGGTTTCGCAAGGCAGTTACTTTTTTGCAATTCTCTTCTATACCTTTGCATGCCTCCTCAAAAGCTGCGGCCATTCCCATTATGGCAGGGATATTTTCGGTTCCGGCACGTTTCCCGCGCTCCTGAGCACCACCTTCAATCAGATTCGTAAGCCGGATTCCTTTCCCGGCATAGAGCACGCCAATCCCCTTCGGTCCGTGAAATTTATGAGCAGACAAAGAAAGTAAATCAATTCCCTGCTCCTTCACATTGATGTTGATATGACCTGCCGCCTGAACTGCATCCGTATGAAACAAAACACCCCGCTCATGACAAATCCGCCCGATTTCCCCAATCGGTTGAATCGTACCAATCTCGTTATTCGCATACATTATCGTTATCAGACAGGTATCCGGCCGGATTGCCCCGGCTACCTCTTCCGGCAGGACAATCCCGTTTTCGTGTACCGGAAGAAGAGTAATCTCAAACCCTTCTTTGGCCAGCCTGTCCAACGTATGCAAAACGGCGTGATGTTCAAAAGCCGTAGAAATAATATGCTTCTTTCCCCTTTTTTCCCCCTGGCGGGCAGCGGAAATAATCGCCTGATTATCCGCCTCACTGCCACCGGAGGTAAAGGTAAGCTCCCTCGGCTCACAGCCGAGCAGCCTTGCAATCCGCTCTCTTGCCCCGCTCAAAGCCTCATTTGCCCTTTGTCCCGGCGAATGCAGGCTTGACGGGTTCCCATATATTTCATTCAGATACGGGAGCATTGCATCTACTGCTGCCTTACTCATTTTCGTCGTTGCAGCATTATCTGCATAGATATTCATAAATCGTTCCTTTCTATTTTTGTAAACTATTCCTCTGCAAACAGCGGTGTGGACAGATAACGGTCACCGGTATCCGGGAACAGAACAACGATTGTCTTCCCTTCATTTTCAGGACGCTTTGCAACCTCGACGGCCGCCCACAATGCCGCACCGGAAGAAATTCCGACAAGAATACCCTCTTTCCTTCCGACAAGTCTTCCACTTTCAAACGCTGCCTCATTCGTCACGGCAATAATCTCATCATATATTTTTGTATTCAGAGTATCCGGCACAAAACCTGCTCCGATTCCCTGAATCTTGTGTGCACCGGCAACTCCCGTAGAAAGCACTGCCGAGGAGGCCGGCTCTACAGCGACTACCTTAATATTTGCATTTTTCGATTTCAGATACTCTCCGACACCGGAAATTGTACCGCCGGTTCCGACACCAGCCACAAAAAAGTCGACTTTTCCGTCCGTATCCGCATAAATTTCCGGTCCCGTGGTGTCAAAGTGAACCTTTGGATTTGCAGCGTTCGTGAATTGACTCGGCATAAAGCTGTCCGGAATTTCTTCCGCAAGCTCCTGCGCCTTTGCAATCGCGCCCTTCATTCCCTTCGCTCCCTCGGTCAATACCAGCTCGGCACCGTAGGCCTTCATCAGTTGTCTGCGCTCTACAGACATCGTTTCCGGCATTACGATAATGATACGATAGCCTCTTGCGGCAGCCACGGAAGCCAGACCGATCCCCGTATTTCCCGAGGTCGGTTCAATAATAACAGAATTCTTCTTTAACTTTCCGCTTGCCTCTGCCTCATCTAACATTGCCTTTGCAATACGGTCCTTGACCGAGCCTGCCGGATTAAAGTATTCCAGCTTTGCCAGAAGCCTTGCCTTCAGACCAAACTGCTTTTCAAGGTTTGTCAATTCGAGAAGCGGTGTCTTTCCGATTATTTCATCTGCTGATTGATAAAGTGCCATAGTATATTCCTCCTTATTCCACTGCCGCAAAGCCCTGCTTTAAGTCGGCAATAATATCATCAATGTGTTCTGTTCCGATAGAAAGTCTTATTGTATTCGGTTTGATTCCCTGCTCTGCAAGCTCTTCATCCGTAAGCTGGCTGTGCGTTGTGGTAGCCGGATGAATCACCAGGCTCTTCACATCCGCCACATTTGCGAGTAATGAAAAAATCTTTAAATGATCGATAAACGTATGCGCTTCCTTCACTCCTCCTTTAATTTCAAAGGTAAAAATAGAACCTCCGCCGTTCGGGAAATATTTTTCATACAACGCATGGTCCGGATGCTCCGGCAGGGAAGGATGATTCACATGCTCTACCTGCGGATGCGTTGAAAGAAACTCAATTACTTTCTTTGTGTTTTCCGCATGCCTCTCAAGTCGTAATGATAAGGTTTCCGTTCCCTGCAGCAGTAAAAATGCAGCAAACGGCGAAATCGTTGCCCCGGTATCACGGAGCAGGATTGCGCGGATATAGGTGACAAAGGCTGCCGGTCCCGCTGCCTGTGTAAAAGACACGCCGTGATAGCTCGGATTCGGTGCCGCAATCGCAGGGTATTTCCCTGATACAGCCCAGTCAAACTTTCCGGAATCTACGATAATACCGCCAAGCGTTGTTCCGTGTCCGCCGATGAATTTTGTTGCCGAGTGCACTACGATATCCGCTCCGTGCTCAATCGGGCGAATCAGATACGGGGTTCCGAAGGTGTTGTCCACAACAAGCGGTAAGCCGTGCCTGTGTGCAAGCTCTGCCAATGCATCAATATCCGGAATATCACTGTTCGGATTTCCAAGCGTTTCAATATAAATTGCTCTGGTATCCGGCTTGATGGCAGCCTCCACCTCGGAAAGATTATGAATGTTGACAAAATCCGCCGTAATACCGAAATTCGGAAGGGTATGAGCAAGCAGATTATAGCTTCCGCCGTAAATTGTCTTCTGGGCTACAATATGTCCGCCGTTCTGGGCCAGCGCCTGTATGGTATACGTAATGGCTGCCGCTCCCGATGCAACGGCAAGTGCTGCCACTCCGCCCTCCAGGGCTGCAATACGCTTTTCAAACACATCCTGTGTTGAATTGGTAAGTCTTCCGTAAATATTTCCCGCATCCTGTAAGCCGAAACGTGCGGCTGCATGGGCGCAATCATGAAATACATAGGAAGTAGTTGCATAAATCGGTACTGCACGGGAATCGGTGGCAATATCCGGCGTTTCCTGACCAACGTGAAGCTGAAGAGTTTCAAATTTATAATTAGACATAAGCATTCTCCTTTTCGTTCTTTTAACAATAGTATCCTCTGTATTTACAGCAGTTCTCTTCCTCTCCGGGAAATCTCTGAAATAATCAGTGTTTCCCTAACAACATCGGCACATTCGTCCAAACCGGTAATTTCTTCTAACCATCTTTCCCATATGTTTTCCCATATTTTTAACCTACCTTTTCAATATGTTATCTGGATAATAACACTATAAGCATAGTTTGTCAATAGGTTTTTCTTGATTTTTTATTTTTTTCTGTTACAATGAATAATAAAGGAGGGATTCACATGATTTCTACCAGAGGACGCTATGCGCTCAGAGTGATGATTGATATTGCAGAAAACAGCGACGGAAACTTTATTCCATTGAATGATATTGCAAAGCGTCAGGAAATTTCCGAGAAGTATTTAGAAAGTATTCTTGTCATACTGACAAGAGGGAATTTATTGCTTGGTATGCGCGGAAAGGGCGGAGGCTACAAGCTGACCAGAGCGCCAAAAGATTATACGCTCGGAACGATTCTTCGCCTGACCGAAGGCTCCCTTTCGCCTGTTGCCTGCTTAAAAGAAGGGGCACTTCCCTGCCAAAAGAGCCCGGCATGCAGAACCCTTCCTGTCTGGAAGGGACTCAATGATGCAATCAATACTTATCTGGACAGCATCACCTTAGAGCAGCTGTTAAACACTCCGGATGCTTCGGGCGACTACTATATCTAGGGAAACGCCGATGAAAGCGTTTCCGCGCCGAATTTGCGTAGCGAAGCAGGAATTTCTGCTGCAAATTCCTGCGATTTAGAACTATGGCATAGCAAAAAAGACTACAGCTATGTATATTCACACGGAACTATGCATAGCTGTAAAAATCGGATTTTGATTATTGCATACTCATAGGTCAGATAGCGGTATTGAGCAAAAGAGTTTTTAACTCCATGACAGATTCCGCATGATAATCCGCATCCTTCAGTTCTTCATCACTTCCGTATCCGTAATGACATGCCACAGTCATGAATTTATGAATATACCCAACCTTCATATCTGCCAGACGGTCTCCAATCATGCAATACCGGCCGGGAAATTCTTCTGATATGTACTTAAAAATATCTTCTTTTGGAATACCACCATATGACTCGCTGCAATAGAACTTTGAAAACCAGCGGGAGAGCTTAAAGCCCTCCCAATGTGTATCCCGGTATTTTTTCGTACAATTCGAAAGAATCAGTAACGTGTGGCCACGCCTCTTTAGTTCTTCAAACAGTTCTTCCATTCCGCTGTAAAGATTTGCATAGTCTCCCTTGATTGCGCTAACCATGTTTTCCTGAACAATTAAAGAAAGGCTGCGTTTCAATTCACCCGGAGCACCCGGCATGAAATCATCCCACATATCCTCTGCCGTCATTCCCAGGTATTTTTCAAGGGAGCGGTCATCTGAACCCTGCGTTGCAAAATATCCCTGCTCATTTGCAAACTTTTCTGCCCGGCGCACCGCTTCCCCGTATATTCCGATTGTCTCATGACAGGTACCGTCATAATCAAAAATAAATACCATTGTTACACCATTTTCATCACATTGACCATCTCAATTGCACCCAGTGCACATTCATATCCTTTGTTGCCTGCTTTGGAGCCGGAACGTTCAATAGCCTGCTCGATATTTTCTGTGGCAATAACGCCAAATAA
Organism: Lachnospiraceae bacterium; assembly: GCA_029099805.1. Taxonomy (GTDB): domain Bacteria; phylum Bacillota; class Clostridia; order Lachnospirales; family Lachnospiraceae; genus SIG307. The sequence continues at coordinate 16,811 of JAQXOR010000046.1, read as the reverse complement.
TACCGGAATGCCGGATTTCATCCCTACCTGGGCAATTACTTTTCCTTCCATCATGTTAATGTTCATCGTTTTGTCTCTCCTTTAGTTTTTATTTTCAAATGTAATGGACTTAAATATATGTCCCATTTTTTCCTGCTTGGTTTTAAGATACTTCCTGTCAAATTTGCCGGGTGCAATTTCAATCGGCACTCTCTCAACAATTTTAAAATTAAATCCCTCAAGTCCGTATATTTTGCTTGGATTATTGATTAATAAGCGTAGCGTTTTGACTCCGAGGTCCTGAAGAATCTGGGCTCCCGACCAGTATTCCCGTAAATCCGGAGCAAATCCGAGTTCTACATTGGCCTCTACCGTATCCCTGCCCTGCTCTTGTAATTCATAGGCCTTAAGCTTATTAATAAGACCTATTCCGCGCCCCTCCTGCCGCATATAGAGGAGGATTCCTCTGCCTTCCTTTTGTATCATCTGCATTGCGGTATGAAGCTGATCACCGCAATCACATCTTCCTGAGCCAAACACATCACCCGTCAAGCATTCCGAATGAACTCGGCACAAAACATTTTCTCCGTCAGAGATGTCTCCGCAAATCAAAGCTACATGGTGTTCCCCGGTAATATCATTCACATATCCGCAGATTTGAAAGTCACCATACACGGTAGGAAGCTTTGCGCATGCTTCCCGCTTCATGTGCATTTCGTTACGACGAAGATAATCCTGAAGGTCCTTTATTGTTATAAAAACTAATTCATGTTTTTGGCTCATCTCAAATAATTCCGGAGTCCGCATCATCGTTCCGTCATCCTTCATGATTTCGCAGCAAATTCCGCATTCCGTCAATCCTGCCAGTCGACATAAATCAACCTGTCTTTTTCCAAGCTCCTCCACCAATGCATGCAAATCAACCCTTCCATCCGCACCCGGCAGGCAAAGTATTTCACACCCAAGCTCTTCTAACGCATTCTTGTTCGAGTTGATTTTTGAACAAACAATTATGGTTTTATAGTCTCTTGCGGACATCACCAGTTTCGACGACACAGGAATTCTGAGACAAGAATCCAAAACAATACGTATCGGCTGATGTGCCCCCGGGATTCTCGCATTTAGCATAGGATCATCCGCGAGAACCGTTCCGATTCCGCATAGAATTGCTGCATACCTTGCACGTAACCGATGAACATGCTTTCTTGCCTCTTCACCGGTAATCCACTTACTTTTTCCTGTACGTGTCGAAATTTTCCCATCTAAAGTCATGGCATATTTCATTACAATATACGGACGCCTTTGGGTGATGTAATGGAAAAACACCGGATTAAGCTCGTCGCACTCCTCTTTGCAGACATTCTCAATTACTTCAATTCCATGATTCCGAAGAATCTTTGCACCCTTTCCGGATACCTTCGGATTCGGGTCCGTCGAACCGATAAATACTCTTGCAATCCTATGTTCTATAATAGCATCCGTACATGGCGCCGTCCGTCCGAAGTGGCAGCATGGTTCCAGTGTTACATACAAATCTGCGCTTTCCGCACTTTCTGTCAGGCTTGCAAAAGCATTCCGCTCTGCATGCAATTCTCCGCACTTATGATGATATCCCTCACCAATTATTCGACCTTCCTTTACAATAACCGCTCCAACCATGGGATTCGGATTTGTGTAACCCAAACCTTGCTTTGCAAGCTCAATCGCATGTAGCATATATTTCTTTTCCATTCCGGCCTCCTTTCTTTATACCGCATTTCGTCTCCGTCGGATGCAATTTCCTATTCCTAGAACAAAGAGTCCGCTTGCGGACTCTCGGCGTCTGGCGCGGTCGCTTGCGACACCTTCCAATCGCGCGAGTGCGCATCCTTAGCGGAGCGTTTTTTATCGAATAGGACGCACTTTCCTATTCGATAAAAAAATGCCCCGTGGAATAAATAACCACAGGGCACATAAAAACCAGATTATGTCTTTTCCGAAATCACGTAGAAATTACTGCAACTGCCCGCCGATATACGAAAGGACAATCTGCACTTTCAAAAAACGCACCGAAACAAATTCTCGTTTCAGTGCGTACGTGTACAACATATCATTACATCACTTCTTCCATCCAGACTATACGGTCGGTTTCGGAGTTTCACCGAATCAGCCAATCTAACAGAAAGGCTCGCGGACTTTACCGCCGGTGGGGGAATTTCACCCCGCCCTGAAGCTCACATATTTATTTTAGCTAATAATACTATAACTCCTTGAAAATATCAAGAAATTTTGTTAGTAAACAGTGTCTGCTTGCGGACTCTTCGTGTCCGACGCAGTCGCCTGCCACATCGTCAGGGGTACAGGTGCGCAGCTCCGCCGGGAAATGTTTGCAGGAGAATCACATCTTACGATTCTTCCTCCGGAAGAAACTCCTCGATTTTCTGCCAGATTTCGTCGCGCCCCTGCTTTGTTTCTGCCGAGAACGGAATCAGAATACCTTCCTTCGGCATTCCGAGGCTCGTCCGTATCAGCTTACTTTGTTTTGCAATCTGGCTGCGATTAATTTTATCAAGCTTTGTCGCAATGACAACCGGCTGAAATCCGTTTTGTACAATCCAGTCGTACATATCCTTATCATTTTCCGACGGCTCATGGCGAATATCTACCAATAAGAATATCAGCTTTAACTGTTGTGATTTCTTAAGATAGCGCTCTATCATTTTTCCCCATTTGGCCCGCAGTTCCATTGATACCTTTGCATAGCCGTACCCGGGTAAATCTACAAAATAGAGCCTTTCATTGATATTGTAAAAGTTAATCGTCTGGGTTTTCCCAGGTTGTGAGGAAGTTCTTGCATACGACTTACGGTTAATTAATCCGTTAATCAACGAAGATTTTCCGACATTTGATTTCCCGGCAAAGGCAAACTCGGGCAGCTGATTTTCCGGCAACTTGCTGGTAATACCGCACACTGTCTCCAGATTTACTTTTGTTACGTTCATCATAGCTCTCCTTCTACTTTGCAAGGGCCTCGGCAAATACCTCTTCCATGGTTGACACGGGTACAACAGTCAGCCCCTTTGTAATCTCTTCCGCCAGCTCCGCCACATCCGCTTCATTTTTTGCCGGAACCAAAACCTTTTTCACGCCTGCCTGTTTTGCTGCAAGAAGCTTTTCCTTTAAACCGCCAATCGGCAGCACACGTCCACGCAGTGTCACTTCACCGGTCATTGCCACATCAGCCAGTACCTTTTTCCCGGTAAGCGCAGAATAAATGGCTGTCGCCATCGTAATACCCGCAGACGGACCATCCTTCGGCACCGCCCCTTCAGGCACATGAATATGAAGCTGATGCTTCTCAAAATATTCTTCCGGAAGTGTATCTCCGCAATAGGCTCTGACAAAGGATAACGCCGTCTGTGCCGACTCCTTCATTACATCTCCAAGCTGACCGGTCAAAGTAATACCACCCTTACCGGACATCACATTCACTTCGATTTCCAGAGTATCACCGCCGACACTGGTCCATGCCAGACCGCGTACCAAACCGATTTGCGGTCGTTTCTCCACCATATCCTTGTGATATTTTCTCTTTCCCAGATAGGATGGTAACTCTTTGTCACTTATTTTCACCGGTAGCTCCGGTTTGTCCTCCGTCGCATCAATCTTCCACACGGTTTTACGGCACAATTCCCCTAACATCTGCTCCAGCTTACGCACTCCGGCTTCCCTGGTATACCCGCTGATGACTGTCCGGAGCGCACCGTCTGTCACCCTGATTTCCTTTGCGGTCAATCCGTTTTTCTGTAACTGTTTCTTCATCAGATGCTTCTTTGCGATAAAAAACTTTTCCGCTTCCGTATAGCTGGACAGCTCAATCACTTCCATACGGTCAAGTAACGGCTTTGGAATCGTCTGCAGGGTGTTTGCCGTAGCAATAAAAAGTACCTCCGACAAATCAAGCGGTAAATCCAGATAATGATCCATAAAACGGGAGTTCTGCTCCGGGTCCAATACCTCCAGCAGTGCTGCGCTCGGATCCCCCTTATAATCACTTGCCACCTTATCTATCTCATCCAACAGCATCAGGGGATTCTTCACTCCTGACTGTCGGATTCCGGCCGCAATACGTCCCGGCATCGCGCCGATATAGGTACGTCTGTGACCGCGAATTTCTGCCTCATCCCGTACACCGCCAAGACAGACACGCACATACTTCTTTCCCAAAGCCTCAGCCACAGAATGTGCAATGGATGTCTTACCGGTTCCCGGAGGACCCACCAGACATAAAATCGTCCCCCCTGCTGTCCCGGTACGCTTTCTCACCGCCAGATACTGCAATACACGTTCCTTTACCTTTTCCATTCCGTAATGGTCGCGCTCCAATATCTTTTTGGCAACGTCCGGCCGGAAATTATCCCCGGTTGCTTTGTCCCAAGGCATAGACAGCAGCGTTTCAATATAAGTACGGGACACTGCACCCTCCGATGCAGCTCCCCCCAGACGCTTATATCGCTCAATTTCCTTTCGGATGGCCTCCTTGATTTCTGCGGAAGCCTCCAACTCCTCTGCCTTTTTTGCAAACTCGTCTGCTTCATTCCCTTCGCCGAGTTCTTCACGAATTACCTTTAACTGCTCTCTAAGAACATATTCTTTCTGATTTTTCTCTACCTTTGCCTTTACCTTGGTCTGCAAATCCTTTCGAATGCGAAGCTCTTCAATCTCATTTGCAAGAATTTGTGCCAAAAGTTCAAACCGCGGAAAGAATTCTATTTCCTCTAACAGAGCCTGTCTCTGCATTGTTGTAAGCGGAATCAGGGCAATTATCTGCTCCATCAGTCGTTCCAGTTCCGTTACTCCGAACAGCTGCTCTGTAATATCCTTCTCAACCTTACCGTTTACAGAAAAGTATACCTCTAACAGATCATGCAGCGTCCCCACCATGGCACGCTTCTCTACATCAGAAAACTGTACGGCGGTCTCCTGTTCTGTCACGGTAATCTGTGCCGAAAAATAAGGGGAGACACTTACCATATAGTCAAGCTCTCCTCGCTGTTCTCCGGTAATCAGCACGCGGACCAGATTTCCCGGCAATTTAATAATCTGCTTGATTCGTGCCACACACCCCACCTGATATAAATCGTCAATGGTCGGGTCGTTTACGGAAGCATCCTTTTGCATTACCGCAAAAATCATCTGATCCGTCTTCATTGCCTGTTCTACCGCCTGAATGCTTATCTTGCGGTTTACATCAAAATGTAACAACATACCGGGAAGCACTGCGATATTTCGCAGTGCAATCAACGGTAATACTTTTTTTTCGTTATTCATTCTATCACCTTTACTTCTCAGTTACGCACTCTCATCCGTACTTCGCTGTCCTGCTTTTTTGGTAAGAGGTCTTTTTCTCTGCTCGGCAATCTCGAGGGCAGGCTCCTCACTTCCTTCTGCTGCCTCTTTCGTAACAATACACTTTAAGATGCTTTCATCCGAAGGTGCACGATACATTGTATCCATCATAATATTTTCCATAATGGAACGCAGGCCTCTCGCCCCAGTTTTCTGTTCAACGGCACGTTTTGCAATCACACGAAGTGCCTCTTCCTCAAACTCAAGCTCCACACCGTCCAGCTCAAAAATACGCTGATACTGCTTTGTCAGTGCATTCTTCGGCTCCCTCAAAATCCGGACCAGGGCATCCTCATCCAAAACATCAAGAGCAACCGTCACCGGAACACGTCCGATAAACTCCGGAATCATTCCGAACTTCACTAAATCCTGCGGCATTACCTGACGGAACATATCGCCGATTCGAAGCTCCATTCCGTCTCCGATTTCCGCATTAAAGCCCATGGACTTATGACCGGTACGCGCTTCCACAATCTTTTCCAGTCCGTCAAACGCACCACCGCAGATAAACAAAATATTAGTTGTATTAATCTGAAGGAGCTCCTGATGCGGATGCTTTCTTCCGCCCTGCGGCGGCACGGAAGCAACAGTTCCTTCCAAAATCTTTAATAATGCCTGCTGTACCCCTTCGCCGGAAACATCCCGGGTAATCGATACATTCTCCGACTTTCGTGTAATCTTATCGATTTCGTCAATATAAATAATACCATGCTCCGCACGCTCAATGTCAAAATCCGCTGCCTGAATCAGTTTCAGCAAAATATTTTCGACATCTTCACCCACATAGCCGGCCTCTGTTAAGGCAGTTGCATCTGCAATTGCAAACGGTACATTAAGCAGCTTGGCAAGAGTCTGTGCAAGATACGTCTTACCGCTACCGGTAGGACCTATCATCAGAATATTCGACTTCTGTAACTCAACATCCATACTCGGCTGCATTAAAACACGCTTATAGTGATTATATACCGATACAGCAAGCACCTTCTTTGCATCTTCCTGTCCGATTACATAGTCATCCAAAAAGGCTTTGATTTCCATCGGCTTCAGCAAGTTAATTCCACTTTCGCTCTCCTCATGAAACCCTTCTTCCTTTTCCATTTCATCTACCAGTTCAGCGCAAAGCTCAATGCATTCATCGCAAATATATACGCCCGATGGCCCGGAAATCATTTTTCTTACCTGCTTTTGCGCTTTTCCGCAGAAAGAGCAAAAAAAGTTCTGTCTGTCATCTGTCTTATTTGCCACTTAGTTCACCTCAATTATTCCTGTCTGCATTTATCGGCTCGTAATAACACTGTCAATCAGACCGTATGCTACCGCCTCTTCTGCCGACATATAGTTATCACGCTCCGTATCAACGGCAATTACCTCAATCGGTTTCCCGGTATTTGCAGCCAAAATCTCATTCAATTTCTGTCTTGTCTTTAAAATATTTTTCGCAACAATCTCAATTTCTGTTGCCTGACCTCTCGCACCGCCGGACGGCTGATGAATCATAACTTCGGCATTCGGAAGAGCAAAGCGCTTTCCTTTCGCTCCTCCGGCAAGAAGAAATGCTCCCATACTTGCAGCCATACCGATACAAATCGTGGAAACATCACACTTGATATACTGCATTGTATCATAAATTGCCATGCCTGCAGTGACGGAGCCTCCCGGGCTGTTGATGTAAAGACTGATATCTCTCTTCGGATCTTCACTCTCTAAGAACAAAAGCTGGGCAACCACCAGGCTCGCCGTCACATCATTTACTTCCTCTCCGAGAAAAATAATACGATCCTTTAATAATCTGGAATAAATATCATAGGTGCGTTCCCCTTTGGCGGTCTGTTCCAATACGTAAGGTACCAAACTCATAAATAAAACTCCTTTCTGGCAACGAAGGGATGCTCCTCGGAACATCCCTTATGTTGATTCTTCTTACTTTTCTTTTGCTGCGTCCCGTACAAGGTCAACTGCCTTCTGTACAGCGACATCCATCTTAATCTGTTCCTTTTCCTTTTCGCCGACCAGTTCAATCAGCTTATCCTTTTCCATTCGATAGCTCTGTGCCATCACATCGAATTCCTTATCCAGCTCCTCGTCGGAAACTGCAATATTTTCCGCCTTTGCAATTGCTTCAAGAACAAGTCTGCACTGAATTCTCTTTAATGCCTGCGGCTTCAGAGTCTCCATGAAGCTATTTGCATTCATACCGGTAAACTTGAAATACTGCTCCAGACTAAGTCCCTGCATCTGTAATCTCTGTGCGTACTCTTCTGCCATCTGGCGGGTCTGAGAATCTACCATCGCATCCGGAATCTCCATCGTAGAAGACTCAATAATCTTATCAACAACGGCATCTTCCTTCACAGTCTTTGCTTCCTTTTCCTTCTTCTCAAGGAGATTCTTCTTAATATCTTCCTTGTACTCAGCAAGAGTATCAAACTCAGAAACATCAACTGCAAACTCATCATCCAGCTCCGGAAGCTCCTTTGCCGTAATTGCCTTAATCTTTACCTTAAACAATGCCGGCTTACCTGCAAGCTCGGCTGCATGATACTCTGTCGGGAATGTAACGTTAACATCCACCTCATCGCCGATATTCTTTCCGATTAACTGCTCCTCAAAGGTATCGATAAAGGAATGGGAACCGATTACCAGACGATAATCCTCACCCTTTCCGCCGGCAAACGGAGTACCGTCTACAAAACCTTCAAAATCAATCACTGTCTCGTCACCGTCTGCAACCGGTCTGTCGTCTACTGTGAGAATTCTTGCATTCTGCTCTCTGACACGGTTCAGTTCGGCATCAACTTCTTCCTCTGTTACAGTAACTTCCGTCTTCTCAACTTCAACGCCCTTATACTCTCCGAGAGTTACCTCAGGCTTTACGGCTACTTCTGCGGTAAAGATGAATTCTTTTCCCTTTTCTACCTGAACCAAATCAATCTCCGGTCTGGAAACAATATCAAGACCGCTCTCTACCGCTGCCTTCTCATAGGCATCCGGAATTACTTCATTTGCAGCATCCTCGTAGAATACACCCGGACCGTACATCTTCTCAACAACGCTTCTCGGTGCCTTTCCCTTACGAAAACCCTGCACGGACAATTTATTTTTATTCTTCTGATATGCCGTCTCCATTGCCTTCTCAAACTCTTCTGCCGCAACCTCGATGGTAAGCTTTACCATGTTTTTACCTAATTCTTCAACTTTGAAACTCATTTCAAAATGTCCTCCTTAAAATCGTATCGTTTAATTATAACACAAATCCCCGGTTCTGTAAAGCATCAACTACCGCATCCGTATACTTTATACATAAATCGTCCGTCTGAGCTTCCACCATGACACGTACCAAAGGCTCCGTTCCGCTTTCTCGTACCAGAATACGTCCCTCGTCTCCGAGCAGAGCCGCAACCTCTGCGACCTTCGCCTGCACCACCGGGTCTGCCTGTGCTTCTTTCTTATCTGTTACTCTTACATTCACCAGCCGCTGCGGATACACCTTCATTCCCCCCGCCAGCTCTGCGAGTGTCTTTTTCGATTCCAGCATAACCTCCATTACCTTTAAGGAAGTCAGAACACCGTCACCGGTTGTCGCATGCTTGGAAAAAATAATATGTCCGGAATTCTCGCCGCCGATTGCATGACCGTTTGCAAGCATATTTTCATGCACGTACTTATCCCCGACCGCCGTTTTCTCATAGCGGATATCCAGCTCATCCAGAGCGCGGTAAAGACCGAGATTTGACATAACCGTCGTTACCACCGTATTGTTGGTCAGTTCTCCGTGCTCCTTCATATACTTCCCGCACAGATACATGATATGGTCACCTTCTACCAGATTTCCCTCATTATCAACCGCCAGACAGCGGTCCGCGTCCCCATCATAGGCAAAGCCCACATCCAGCTTTTGTTCCGATACCAGCTTCTGCAGGCCTTCGATATGGGTAGAACCGCAATCGGTATTGATATTCAGACCGTCAGGCTCCGAATTTATCACATAGGTCTTTGCGCCAAGTGCATCAAACACACCCTTTGCAACAGCCGTAGCCGAGCCGTTCGCCAAATCAAGTCCCACTCTCATTCCTTCATAGGAACGTGTCGCCAGAGAAATCAGATAGCCGATATAGCGATGTCTCCCGATGGAATAATCTATCGTTCTCCCGATATTCTCCCGTCTTGCATACGGAACCTCTTCTATCTTTCCGTCAATGTAATCTTCAATCTGCTGCTCAACCTCGGCATCCAGCTTATAGCCTTCGCCGTTAATTACCTTAATTCCGTTATCATAAAACGGATTATGGCTCGCGGTAATCATGATTCCGCAATCAAAGCCTTCCCTCTTTACCACATAAGATACACTCGGTGTCGGTGTCACATGAAGCAGATACACATCTGCACCGCTGGCTGTCAGGCCTGCAACCAGAGCATACTCAAACATATACCCGGAACGTCTCGTATCTTTTCCGATTACAATACGCGCTTTATGCTCTTTTCCGTAATAATATCCCAAGAAGCGTCCTACCCGAAAGGCATGCTCTACCGTCAGGTTTACATTGGCTTCCCCACGAAACCCGTCCGTACCAAAATATTTACCCATAAATCCTCCGTCATTTCCGTTCATTTACATATGGTATACTCTATCATAAGCACCGATGAATTGCAAGCAACAAAATAAGATTTTACCAAAAGTCCTTACCGTACGTTAACTTTACGCTCCATTCCTGTCGAACCGACGCTGCCACTGAATCCCACACGGTTTCGTCCCATACTCTTTGCACGGTACAGCTCCTTATCTGCCCGACGGTACAGTCCGCCAAAGCTGACTTCTCCGTTGCATCTGTCCGCTGCCACACCGACACTTATCGTTACGTAACGATATCTGGCCTCCTCCGAATGCGGGATACCAAGTTCCTCCACAGCCTTTCGAACCTGCTCGGCCAGCGCATAGGCACCGTCCTCACTCAGTCCGTATACAAAGACCAAAAACTCCTCTCCTCCGATTCTGGATACCAGTGCGGGAGTTCCCTTTACCGTTTTACATATCGTTTCCGCCACACGGCAAAGGCAGGCATCTCCTGCCGGGTGACCGAACCGGTCATTATACTTTTTGAAATAATCGATATCAAGAACCATCACAGCGACCCTGCGTCTATCCTGCTCAAGCACCGGCCAGACGGACGTTATCCTGCGCATCATTCCTCTGCGGTTGTTTACTCCGGTCAACGGATCGATTTCCGCCGTCCGGAATTCCTGAATGTATCTGTTCCGGTATTCCTCTGCTTTCTTATAGCTTCTCCCCAGCTCATAAGCAACTGCTGCGCACAACAGATGAATCGCTCCGATAAACAGCATCTGCTGTGGCTTAAGACAGCCTTCCAGATACAATGCAAGCGGTAAAATGCACTCGATTCCCGCACACATGACATATTCTCCCGTACTGTACAGCAGACTGCAGGCACATAGGAGCGCCGCCGTAAAATAGACCGTTAAAGTCCCTGTATCCTGCCAGAACGCGAAGGATATATAGGTTAAAAAGCATGTGTTTACAATCATATAGCTCATCTGGAAGAGCCATAGCTCACTTTTTCTGCTCTTTTTCTTAAGCAATTGGAGGGCGAAGCAGGAAAAAGCCACCGACACTACCGCATAGAACGTCATGGCAATTAATAGCTTCCCGGAAAAAAGATACATATCCGAACTGTTCAGAAAGAAAACACAAAGCAAAGAAAACGCTGCCAAAAAAATGGGTACAAAAAGAATGCGCTGCACGTTCTTTCTTTCCAGCGTAAGCATTCTCCGGTCTGCTCCTTTTTCGGAAAAGACATTCCCCATAGCAACCCCTCCGACAGTGTTCCTGCTACATAGTATAGATAAATGATATAAAACAAACCACTACATCTTGATTATATCACTTCTTTTTTAATAAATGCAACTATATTTTAAATAATTTCGTATTTTTATTGTTTTTTTCTAATTGTATTCCTGACAAAAAACAAATCCGGAATAGTTTTCCTGCTTTTCTCATACAGTAAATAAAAAAGGCTTTCCCATGTCCTGTCTCTACCGTATCCTGTCTACCTTAAATCATTTTCTCTGGAACGGCCCTCTGCTGATTCTTTTGCTGGGTACCCATTGCTTTTTCACCGTACGGCTCCGTCTTGTGCAGCGCCATCTGCCGGAAGCACTGCGTCTTTCTGTCGGCACCGGCAAAAAGCAGGGCATACGTTCCCTGACCACTGCACTTGCGGCCACGCTCGGCACCGGAAATATTGTAGGGGTTTCCTCTGCAATCGCTCTGGGCGGCCCCGGAGCTGTGTTCTGGTGCTGGCTGACCGGTCTGCTCGGCATGGCTACTGCTTATGCGGAATGCTATCTCTGTATGCTCCACCAAAAAAAGCAAAAAGACGGAACTGTTCAGGGCGGAATCATGTATGTGCTGGAATATGCCTTGAAAAAAAAGCATGCGGGACATCTTTTTGCTTTTCTTTTGCTGGTTGCTTCCTTTGGAATCGGCTGCTCCACGCAGGCAGGCACCGTTACCGAGACTGTATCTGCCCTGACCGGTATCCGGCCTTCCGTCACCGGAATCATCCTTGTCATTCTCGTAGGCTATGTGATTCTGCACGGTTCGGCCGCCATCACGAAGCTGTGCAGTATCCTTGTCCCTGCTATGGCAATCCTATATTTCGCCGCCTGCCTGCTTCTCCTTTTCCTCAACATCTCCTACCTTGTTCCGACACTCCGCCTGATTATCGCCTCTGCCTTCACCCCGACTGCCGCACTGGGCGGCATTACCGGCGGCTCCTTTTTATTTTCTGCCAGATACGGAATTGCCAGAGGCCTCTTTACCAATGAAGCCGGTCTCGGAACTGCCCCTCTGGCATTTACGGGGAACAAAGAAAGCAGCCCCGGTAAGGCTGCTCTGCTCTCTATGTCCGCTGTCTTTTGGGATACGGTAATTCTCTGTGCACTGACGGGAATTGTAATCATCAGTTCGTTACTAAAGAATCCGGCTTTGGCAGAAGCCTACACCGCAACTACTTTAACCAGTGCTGCATTTTCGTTGTTACCATGCGGGGAACTCCTGCTCGGAATCTCATTAATCGCATTTGCCTATGCCACACTGATTGGCTGGTCCTACTTTGGAGCCCAGGCAGTCCGTTATCTCTTCGGAACGGATGCCCTTCCGACCTACCGTCTCTGTTACCTCGGCATGATTTTTGTCGGTTCTGTCCTCTCACTTCCCCTCATCTGGGAAATGACGGACTTTATCAATGCCTGTATGGTTCTGCCGAACATTTCCGCACTCTTTTTAATGCGGCGCGATATCCTGCCGCCGTCACAAAACTGAACTGCGGCAACCTCTATACTAGTATTGAATCGCCTGTAATAATGCCTCTGCCGCTTCCTCGCCCTGCAAAACAGAAATAAGTGCCGCGCCAAACGGTATGGCAGTTCCCATTCCTCGGCTTGTAATAACGGTCCCGTCGATTACTACCGCATCCGGCAGCACGGTTGCCCCAAGAAGCTTTTCCTCAAAGCCCGGAAAGCAGGTAGCATGTCTTCCGTCAAGCAGACCGTTTTCTCCCAGTACACTCGGAGCTGCACAAATCGCTGCGAGATACTTTTTTTCCTTCCGATACGAATCTAATACTTTCTTAAGCCCTTCGTGCTCCATCAGATGATTGGTACCCGGCATACCGCCCGGAAGTACTGCCATTATTCCGTCGTCAAAGGAATAATCCGAAAACACACCGTCCGTCCGGACTGCGATTCCATGGGAGCCTGTCACTGTCACATTCTCTCCGATTGAAACCATTACTGTCTCTATCTTTACCCGCCGGAGCATGTCCACTACCGTAAGCCCTTCGATTTCTTCAAATCCGTCCGCAAAAAACACATAGACCTTATCCATCCTCTATTTCTCCCTGCCTTTCCATTCGCACAACTTCCTGCAAATTGTCTCTGCAGCCGCCGCATGACCTGCTGCTCCCGGATGACTTCTTGCCCCGATATGCTCCGGCTTCATTTCCGCAAGTGCAAGATACTGCACCATTTTATCTCCGCTCTCGGTTTGGTACTCCGCAATTCCGTCCTTAATCGCAGGCTCCGCAATCGTCCCCATCAGTCCATAAGCCCAGAGAATCTGCGCATCCGGATTGTTTTTACGTACTAATCGCAAAAACTCCTTTACCGCCGTCCGGATTTCGTCCATACATTCCTTTGCCGGAATCCCCAGGGCATCCTTATACATCTTTTTCGTCTGTCCCGTCGTCCCATCCTTCCATGCCGGCTGTTCAAATGCACAGCCATCATTTGTTCCGAGATTAATTATGATATAGTCCGGCTGCCAGGAAGAAAAGTCGTACGGCTCCTTCACGCCAAGCGCTTCATTCCGCGCCCCGGATAAGACTCCGCACAGCTGTGTGTAATACCGCGGTATTGTATTGTAGGGATTATTGTCCCAGGCGCAGCAGACACCGTAACCGCTTTGGGAAATTACACGATATTCCGCATTCATCCGATTCGCAACCAGATACGGATATGCCTGCGTTGTCGAAAACCACATCGAAATCCAATCCTGCTCCTCCACGCTCCCGTAGCTGCCCTCTCCTGACGTGATGCTGTCTCCGATAAATTCAAGCCTGCATTCCGGTTCCGGCAGCTCACGGAAGATACCGTCACCGTATAAAGCATTTACCGCCAGATAGGCCTCCTCATCTCCCGGCATGGCCTGTACCTCTTTTACGACCTTAACATGCGTCACCTTCCGCATCTGCATATTCCGGAACAGGCAGACCTGCTGCTTCCCCTTTTGAAGCATTTGTCTGGAAATAAGGGCACCGTTAATAAATACCGCAATCCACTGCTCATAACAGGAGTAATCCGTTTCAAACTCGCACCACAGCTCGCTCCCTTCATAATTACATTCAAATCCGGAACCGGTCCAGAACAAAACCAACGGATTATTGTTTTTCCCCGTTCTGCCCAGAATACGAAGCTCCTTCAGTTCTCCCGGTAAAACTCTTTTTTGCACGTCCATACCAAATCCCCCGCTTTAATCATTTTGTCCTCTCGCACGGTGTACCAGAATACGTTCCAGCACCATGCGATATGTCTCAATAATTCTGGCGTCCGCATAGGCACACCGGTTTGTAAAAAACTGAACTGTCTTTAATCCGAAGCATACTGTAATTGCCAGGATTCCACCGAGTAACAGTTCCGTCTGAAGTTCCATACTCAGCAAAACAAACCACGCTCCCAGATAAATAAAGAAGGCAAGGGAATACGTTCGTCCTACCTGAAACGCACTGTACATCACTTCGTTCAGGCGCATCTGCATGCCCACAATCCGTTCCGAATCCAGACGGCTGCAGTACTCGTATATCTCCTCATACAGTTCCGTATTATTTCTGACCTCAGGTCCGCAATGTTTATTTACAAAAGTCACAAGACCGTTATATCTTGCTTCTCCCAATTCCTTTCGCAACAACTTCTTAAATATATTCATAATCGGTTATCTCTCGCTCCTATCATTTCTATTCTGTCTGTTATGAAAGTATATGCAGCTTTACATTCTCCTTCCCAAACAATAACTTCCACAACATCCATTTTAAATCTTTTTGCCTGTAATTACAATATCTCATTTCAAATTTACCGATATTTCGCGCTTTTTCCCGACAATCAACAAATTAACAAATTGTTCATAAAATATCCACACCTAAAACATATGTGAACACTATACTAAAATCATCAGGTAAGACAAACAAATCATTGCTTATAAGTTACTACTTTTTCATATAAAGCCCGGTATACCCCTCCCCATTTCGGGCTTCTCCTCTGAATACCTCCGTTTTTGACGGAGGTATATTTTTTATTCTTCGATACTTTTCTCTTTTCTTTCTCGACATAATCTGCTATACTGATTGTAGTGTATTCTCCCCGCCGCATTTCGCGGAGATAAGTACGAAAGATACTCTTATCAAGAACTCTATTCTATTCCGGAAAGGAGATTTTCTATGTCAACAGTTACCATTATGGACCACCCGTTAATCCAGCATAAAATCGGCATTATGCGGGACAAAAACACTTCCACCAAAGAATTCCGTGCGTTGGTCGCAGAGATTGCCATGTTAATCTACTACGAGGCAAGCCGCAATCTTCCGCTTGCGGACAAAGAAATTGAAACTCCGCTGATTAAGACCACGGTTAAGGAAATTGCCGGAAAAAAGCTCTGTGTTGTTCCGATTTTACGTGCCGGTCTTCATATGGCAGACGGTATCTTAACTTTAACTCCGAATGCAAAGGTAGGACATATCGGTCTTTACCGCAATGAGGAGACGTTAGAGCCGGTAGAGTATTTCTGCAAGCTTCCGTCAGATGCCGCAGACCGTGAGATTTTTGTCGTTGACCCGATGCTTGCCACCGGAGGTTCTGCGATTGCCGCTATCGATTTATTAAAGAAACGCGGAATCAATAAAATTCGGTTCTTATGCTTAATCGCTGCACCGGAGGGCATTGAAAAGCTTCAGGCAGCTCATCCGGATGTCAATATCTTTGTCGGCGCAAAGGACGAGCGTCTCAATGACAAAGGATACATTTTGCCGGGACTCGGCGATGCCGGGGACCGTATCTACGGTACCAGATAGACAGAATCAAAACTATCTTATCATAAATGAAAGGACCGAAGGTTCAAAATCGAACCCCGGTCCTTTCATTTATGATAAACTTTCTGTCTCTGGTTCCGTATCGCAATTAAAGCTTAAAGAATTCAATCGAAGTTACCAGCCGCTTATTGGTATCCAGCATTGCATTTGTAAGCTCTGTGGTCTCTTTACAGGTAACAGCTACGGTAGCGCAATTTGCGGAAGCCTCTTCCGCACTCGCACCCAGTTCTTCGGAGATAGAACTGAGATCCGTAGTTGTTTCTACCAGACGTGCCTTAATCTTATCCAATTCGGATGTCATGGCATCTATCTTCAGGATTTCGTCAAGGCTGCCCTGAACAGAGGTGGAAAGCTCTTTAAATTTGTCCTGAGAGGAGTTAATCTTCTGCACTTCCTCTGTAATTACCTCTTTGACCTCCTGCGCCAGGTCTACATTATCTTTTGATAGCTGGATAATGGTATTGACAATAGTACTTATCTTTGCCGCACTTCCGTTGGATGCGTCAGCGAGGGTTCTGATTTCCTCGGCAACTACCGCAAATCCGCGACCGGCCTCTCCTGCTCTGGCAGCTTCGATGCTGGCATTCAAAGAAAGTAGATTCGTCTGGGACGCAATATCTGTAATAATGTCGATACAATCCTTAATATGCGTAATCTCTTCCGCAGTTTTTGTAAGCTTCTCCACAATCTGGTTAATTGCAAGTTCGGATTTCGAGGAATAGTCCAGAACATCCTGCATCTGAACACTCGCTTCGTTATTTGCAGTATCGATTGCATTCGACATCTCAC
>JAQXOR010000045.1 GCA_029099805.1 Lachnospiraceae bacterium | reverse complement strand
CCTCAAGATGAGATATCCCATAGCACAAGCTAGTAAGACCCCTTAAAGACGATAAGGTAGATAGGCAGAAGGTGGAAGCACGGTAACGTGTGCAGCTGATCTGTACTAATAGGTCGAGGGCTTAACCAAAACGGTGTTTACATTCGGAATAATTATGTGTAGTGTTAAAGTATGGCCTAGTGGCTCAGTTGGTTAGAGCGCCGCCCTGTCACGGCGGAGGTCGTGGGTTCGAGTCCCATCTGGGTCGTTTATGGACCAAGGTTCATAAACGCGAGTACCGGATTCGGAAACTCGCTTATTCTTATATGCGGGGTCTTAGCTCAGCTGGGAGAGCATCTGCCTTACAAGCAGAGGGTCATAGGTTCGAGCCCTATAGGCCCCACTTATACCGATAATACGGTATATATTTGCCGATATGGCTCAATTCCTTGACAAGCGCGTCAGTGCTTGTAGGCAGAGCAGGGCGACGAAGTCGCAGCGATGCCAATTGGCAGATAACAAGAAAAATTTGTGCCGATATGGCTCAATTGGCAGAGCAGCTGACTTGTAATCAGCAGGTTATCGGTTCGAGTCCGATTATCGGCTTAATCTTATGGATGGGTTCCCGAGTGGCCAAAGGGGGCAGACTGTAAATCTGTTAGCGACGCTTTCGAAGGTTCGAATCCTTCCCCATCCACTTTACAAAAGAATATTTATTGGCGCGGGGTGGAGCAGTCTGGAAGCTCGTCGGGCTCATAACCCGAAGGTCGTAGGTTCAAATCCTGCCCCCGCAACTCTGTAAAATATTTTTACCGAAAAATGAAATCTCTATTGCTTTTTTAAAATTGCTTGTTATAATAGAGAAGTACCTTGCCCAGATAGCTCAGTTGGTAGAGCAGCGGACTGAAAATCCGCGTGTCACTGGTTCGATTCCGGTTCTGGGCATTATTTTTTTATACATGGGCTACTAGCTCAGGCGGTAGAGCACTTGACTTTTAATCAAGGTGTCGCGGGTTCGAGTCCCGCGTGGCTCATTTGGGAAAGGCTTCAGTTATCTGGGGCCTTTTTTTGCGTGCAGGCAAAGTTCGTATGACTACGCATCCGCGGAAACTTGTTTCCAGGCAGATGCGTAGTCATGCGAACGCGCCCACGACTGAGCGACGAAGTCGCGAAGTGCGTGGGCAGGGGCGAAGCCAGAGTTTGCAGGCAAAGGAAAATATGAAAACCAAAAATAATGATGGAAAGTGTTTTATTCTTATAGTATACTATTGATAGTATCACAAAAGCCGTGGAAGGTGATGAGAGTTATGATTATGGAAAAAATGCGGAAACTAACAACAGAGCAGACACAGAAAATGATTTTCTACGGATTAGTAGTATTTCTTTTTATACTTCCGATACCGCAGTTTTTCGGACCGGATAATGTAAAAGCAATCGGAGTTCAAACAACAATGCTGAATCTTTTCCTTTTATTTTTTTGTGTAGTGCTTGTGATTGAAGCAGCAAATAAAAGAATCATCTTTAAAGGTTTTAAGAAGTTAGGGCTGGCAGAAAAGTGCGTTTTGGGGCTGATATTAGTTGGAAGCTTTTCTGTAATCATTTCTAAGGATAAGATGATTGCTTTATATGGAACGGAGCTTCAGGGAGAGGGTCTGATTTCACTATTGGCATATTATATGTTATTCTATATAACTACGATTCTTGAAAATAAATTATATCGACAAAAACTTTTACATTTATTTCTTCTACTCGGAAGTATAGTAAGTATCATTGGTGTGATGCAGTTTACCGGGATTTACGAATTCAGTGATATGTTTCCGGGAATGGCGTGCGTACCTATGCGAAATCCGAATTTTTACGGAGGCTTTTCTGTTCTGTTTACCGGAGCAGCAATGGGAGGGTTTTACTTATACCGAAATGAGTCTGAAGTGACACACCCTTATTCTAAGTGGAACCGGCTGGTTTGGTACATATTTATTTTATTTGGATATGCCGCATGTATATGCTCAGATTCCAGTCTGGTGTATGCCGGACTGATTATGCAGTTGCTTTTATATTTGTTTTTGAAGCTGGTGACTAAGAGCAAAGATTTTGTATCTTTTTTCAGTCTTGTTGCAGGTCTTCTTGTACTGATTCTTGTATTTGATACGATACGGGATGGGAAGGTAATGGCGCAGATTATGTCCGTATCTCATCAGGTTGAGGAAGGCGGTTCTATCTTTGCGGATGGGGTAGGAAGCGGACGTATGCTGGCATGGAAAAATATAATAACACTTTTACCGGAGTATGGATTATTTGGCTGTGGAATAGAACAGCTGGGACCGCTGTATATCGAACGGTTTCATACGTTGGGCGGGTATTTCGATAAGGCTCATAATGAGTACCTGAACCTGTGGATTACGGAAGGTGTTTTTGCGGTTGTACTGTATCTGATGTTCCTGTTTGCCTTGTTTTTCCCAGGGATTACACGTTTTTGGGAAAAGGGTGAGGTGACAACCAGTGGAAGCGTTGCAAAGGATGAAGTTGCAATGATTGCATTGTTTGCCTTCTTCGGGTATATTGCACAGGCCTTTTTTAGTATCAGTGTGGTACAGGTGGCACCATATTTTTGGATAGTTTGTGGTCTTTTGTATAGTAGAAAGAGGAGTTGAGATGAAGAAGCAGCGGATAATGGAAGCGGTGTATACTGTTGTTGCGCTAGTCTTTCTCGGGCTTTGTATTGAAGAAAAAAATAGGTCAGAGCAAAATCGTCCGGTTTTAGGTACGGAGGTGACAAAAAATGGTGAGGGTGCTCCCATAGCGTCGGACAAAGCGGATACAATAACTCCGGTGCAAAAAGCGGACGAGTCTGCAGTCACGCCGGAGCCGGGGAGGACGGCAGGAGCAGTTAAAATCAGCAATGAAAACTACGAGCAGTATTCAAATGAGGCAAAGGCATGGTGGTTTCTGCGAAAAGAAAACCATAAACCGTCCGGAAGCGGAGAAGAATTTCCGATAGCACCGTACGATGCCTATTATCTGAATAAGAGCGTTGGGGAGAAGGATAAAGTGATTTATCTGACCTTTGACTGTGGATATGAAAATGGCTTTACCCCGGCAATTCTAGATACATTGGCGGAAAAGAATGTAAAAGCAATGTTCTTTGTGACAAGAGACTTTATCGTAAGAAATCCGGCATACGTAAAGCGTATGAAGGAAGAGGGACATCTGGTCGGAAATCATACGGTGCGCCATCTAAGCTCTCCGTCTCTGACTCCGGAGGAGCTGGAAGAAGAATTACGTGAAGTAGAAAAAACGATGGAAGAACAGACCGGATACCGGATGGACCCGTTTTTCCGCCCGCCTATGGGGGAATACAGTGAACGTACGCTAAAGGTGACACAGGATATGGGCTATGCTTCCATATTCTGGAGTATTGCCTATTATGATTACAACGTGGATGAGCAGCCGGGGAAGGACTATGTGACAGAGCATTTCGCCAAATATCATCATAATGGAGCGATTGCGCTGCTTCATAATATTTCTGAGTCCAACAGGCAGGCACTTCCGGAGGTAATAGAGCTGCTGCGGGCTGAGGGGTATCGGTTTGGCACATTAACAGAGCTGACGGAAGTAAATGAATGAAGACAGGAAGAAACGGAAACCGAACACGGAAAGGAGATTTTATGAAAAAAAAGGATTACTTGACCGCATCAAACAAGCATCGGAGGAACAGCTGCAGACGGCACTGTTTGCAGGACTGGCGTTTTTTGTTTTGGCGTTTTCACTTGCGAATTGTATCTGGCGTTATCATGTCAGGGCAAATCAGGTACAGGCAGGATTTCTACTGGGCTTATGCGTGTTTTCCATTTTTTTGCTGGGGTTGATGTACCAAAAGAAAAAAATACCGATTGGGAATATACCTGCACTTGCACTTATTGGGATGTCTGTCTTTGGACTTATTTCCAGCTTATGGACCGGAGACCTGACAAATTCGCTTTATGGAGATGAGTTCCAGGGAGTAGGCCTGATTACAATGGTTACCTATTATGCCTTGTTTTTTGCCGGGGCACATATGAAAAGGACAGCATACCGCCGGTGGCTTGTCTATTTTATGTATCTGGTACTGGGCTTTATTTGTTTATACGGTATTATGCAGAGCTTTCACATACCGTTTATGGTACATAATGTAATAGAGGCTGCGATATTACCGACAAGAAATCAGAATTATTATGCCGCATTTCCTGTACTTTTTCTGGGACTCGTGTTTGGAAAGCTTTTCTATGATGAGAAGGATACAGATTCAGTGAAAGGGCGGTTATTATGGCATGGACTCGCATGCATGGGCTTTGCTGCCGGAGTTGCTTCCTTTTCGTCCCTGTTTTATATGGGGATCATTATGCAGATTTTGCTGCTCCTGTTTCTTGAGTTTTTCCGTAAGAAAAAGAAGTTTATGACGCTTTTACTTTTACTTGTGGAATTTGCCGTGGTGTTTATCCTGATGGACCGTGCGTTTGACGGACGGGTTTCGGCAGAATTTTTTACATTGTCGAATCAAATTGCCGAGGAAGGCAGTTTGCTGGGAGATTCGATTGGTTCCGGAAGAATGGCGATATGGAAGGAAACTCTGAGGCAGATTGCAGAAAAACCTCTGTTCGGCTGCGGGATTGAAACCTTTATCGTAGATACCGGAGTAGAGGGGAGCCCTTTCCTTTATTGTGATGCGCATAATGAATATTTGCAGATATGGGCAGAACAGGGCACCTTTGTTGTTGTGTCTTATCTGATATTTTTATTTGCCCTGTTTATTCCGGGGCTGCTACAGTTTATTAAGAAGGACAGCTATGAGTCGGATTTTACAAGTAGAGCGGCGATGTTTGCGTTCTTCGGCTACATAGCCCAGGCCTTTGCCAATATCAGAGTAATTCAGGTGGCACCATATTTCTGGCTGTGTTGCGGACTTCTTTATGTCAGAAAACGCCGGACAGACAATGCCTTGAAAAACACTGACAAGAGCGCAGAAAGCAGAACCGAAACGTAGTATAGTCCAGAAATTTCCCAAAGCGAAAGTTTTCTATTGAAAAAATGTAAGTTTCGGTGTATAGTAATGGTGTATAAGTATTTATACCCTGTTTTTATGCGCTTTTTTGCATGGCAGAGTACTTTTTTTGGTTTATCAATAACAAACGATATTATTTTAAGGAGGATTTATCCATGAAGTTTTTTATCGACACTGCGAATGTAGCAGACATCAAGAAGGCAAATGACATGGGCGTTATTTGCGGCGTTACCACCAACCCGTCCCTGATTGCAAAGGAAGGCAGAGTTTTCGAGGAAGTAATCAAGGAGATTACCGATATCGTAGACGGCCCGATCAGCGGTGAGGTTAAGGCTACCACTGTAGATGCAGAGGGTATGATTGCAGAGGGTAGAGCAATCGCAAAGATTCACCCGAATATGGTTGTTAAGATTCCGATGACCGTAGAAGGCTTAAAGGCTACCAAGGTTCTTGCTTCTGAGGGTATCAAGACCAATGTTACCTTAGTATTTTCCGCTAACCAGGCACTTCTTGCAGCAAGAGCAGGTGCTACCTATGTTTCTCCGTTCCTTGGCAGACTCGATGATATCTCCATGCCGGGTATTGATTTAATCCGTACCATTTCCGACATGTTCGCTATGTATGATGATATCGACACCCAGATTATCGCTGCAAGCGTTCGTAACCCGATTCATGTTACCGATTGTGCTCTTGCAGGCGCAGACATCGCTACGGTTCCGTATTCCGTAATCGAGCAGATGACCAAGCATCCGCTTACCGACCAGGGTATCGAGAAGTTCCAGAAGGACTACATTGCTGTATTCGGTAAGTAAGAGCAGGCTGACAACGCCAGACCGAACATAGAAGACTGCAGCATGCGGCGCAAGCCTTCTGCGGCAGTTCATACAAAATAATATACGGAGGTACTACCTACATGAGTACGATTGATAATATGTCTGTAAACGCAATCCGCGTTCTTGCAGCAGATGCCGTACAGAAGGCAAAGTCCGGTCATCCGGGTCTTCCGCTTGGCAGCGCTGCAGTTGCTTATGAGCTTTGGGCAAAGGAAATGAACCACAATCCGGCAAATCCGGACTGGCCGAACCGTGACCGTTTCATTCTTTCCGGTGGACATGGTTCTACCTTACTTTACTCCTTATTACATTTATTCGGCTACGGACTTACAAAGGAAGACCTGATGCAGTTCCGCCAGCTGGATTCTTTGACACCGGGTCATCCGGAGTACCGTCACACAAAGGGCGTAGAAGCTACTACCGGACCGCTTGGTGCCGGCATGGCGATGGCTGTCGGTATGGCAATGGCAGAAGCTCATCTTGCAGCCACCTTCAATAAGGATGGCTATAACGTAGTTGACCATTACACCTATGTATTAGGTGGTGACGGTTGTATGATGGAGGGTATTTCCTCTGAGGCATTTTCTCTTGCAGGTACCCTTGGTCTTAGCAAGCTTATCGTATTATACGATTCCAATAAGATTTCCATCGAAGGCAGCACCGATATTGCCTTTACCGAGGATGTAGAGGGCCGCATGAAGGCGTTCGGTTTCCAGACTCTCACGGTAGAGGATGGTAACAACTTAGAGGAAATCGGCAAGGCTATCCGCGCTGCACAGGCAGAGAAGACGAAGCCGTCCTTCATTATCTGCAAGACCCAGATTGGTTACGGCTGCCCGGCAAAGCAGGGTAAGGCAAGCGCACACGGCGAACCGCTCGGTGAGGAGAATGTAAAGGCACTGAAGGAAAACCTCGGCTGGCCGTCTCTGGAGCCGTTCTTTGTACCGGATGAGGTATATGCAAACTACAAGGCAATCTCCGCGGAAAAGGCAAAGGATGAGGAAGCTTGGAACAAGCTGTTTGCTGAGTACTGTGCAAAGTATCCGGAGATGAAGAAGGCCTGGGACGATATGTTCAACTTAGACATCGCAAAGTCCTTAATCGACAACGAAGAGTTCTGGGCATATGAGGATAAGCCGGAGGCTACCAGAAACCTTTCCGGTATTGTATTAAACCGTTTAAAGGATTATGTTCCGGCATTAATCGGCGGTGCAGCAGACCTTGCTCCGTCTACCAAGACTTATATGAAGGATGCCGGCGATTTCTCCAAGGACAATTACGCAGGCCGCAACCTCCACTTCGGTGTAAGAGAGCTTGCAATGGCAGCAATCGGCAACGGCATGACCTTACACGGTCTTCGTGCCTTTGTTTCCACCTTCTTCGTATTCAGTGATTACGTAAAGCCGATGGCAAGACTTTCTTCCATCATGCGGATTCCGACCACCTATGTACTGACCCATGACAGCATCGGTGTCGGCGAGGACGGTCCGACCCATGAGCCGATTGAGCAGTTGGCAATGCTTCGTGCGATGCCGAACTTCCATGTATTCCGTCCGGCAGACGCTACCGAGACGATTGCCGCATGGTACTCCGCAGTTACTTCCAAGGAGACACCGACCGCACTCGTTCTTACAAGACAGAATCTTCCGCAGCTTGCAGGCTCCTCCAAGGAAGCCTTAAAGGGTGGTTATGTCATTGCAGATTCCGCAAAGGCTACTCCGGATGCCATCATCATCGCTTCCGGTTCCGAGGTTTCCCTCGCTTGTGATGCAAAGGCTGAGCTTGCAAAGGAAGGCGTAGATGTAAGAGTTGTTTCCATGCCGTGTATGGATCTGTTTGAGGAGCAGAGCGCAGAGTACAAGGAGAGCGTTCTTCCGAAGGCAGTTCGTAAGAGAGTAGCTGTAGAGGCACTCATCGATTACGGTTGGGGCAAGTATGTAGGTCTTGACGGTGCTACCGTTACCATGACCGGCTTCGGCGCATCCGCTCCGGCGAACACTCTGTTCGAGAAGTTCGGCTTTACCGTGGACAATGTTGTGAAGACCGTAAAGAGTGTACTGTAATTATAAATGGGCAAACTTACGGAAACGTAAGGACGCAAAACTAGGAATCTAAGGATAAATTTATCTAAGATCGTCCGGTTGCAAAGATTTTTATTTGCAGCCGGACGATTTTTTTCTTTATAGGAAATCGTGCAATTTCCTATAAAGAAAAAAACGCTCCGCGAGGATCGCACTGCGGCGGTTTGGAAAGAGTCGCTTGAAGCGACCCGCCGCAGGCGGAGAATCTCGCAAGCGAGATTCTTTGTTCTCGTTAAAACGGAATTTCCGGATTTTGGGGAAACCACAAGAAATTGTAGGTAGAAAAGTGTCGGACTACAGCATATATACGTATAGAAACGAGCCCGCAAAATTTGGTCTTTAAAACAGGAAAAACATGCAGTTGAATATTAAAAAACTTGAAAAATGGCGGGTTTTATGGTATAATACAAACAAGGAAAAAGACCGGGAATATTATATAGTATATATAGAAAAGAGAAGGTAAACTATGTAAAAGGGGGGACCGGAGATTATGGGTTCCGCAACCAATGAAGGATTTGGACGCAAGAAAAAGCGTTTGGGCGATATGCTCGTGGAAGCAGGGGTGATTTCCAATGAGCAGCTGCTCATTGCGTTAGAATATCAGCGGCAACAGCCAAAGAAGATTCGTCTCGGCGTCGCACTTGTGGAGAAGGGCTTTACCACAGAGGATACAATTGTTGAGGTATTAAAGCAGCAGCTGAATATCGATTCGGTTTCTCTCGTCGGAGTAAAGATACCGTCGGAGATTACGAGACTTGTATCCGATGCGGCATTGTTAAAGAAGTACGCAATGATACCGTATGCCTGGGATGAAAAGGACGTCGGTGGCCTGAAGGTGGCCATGGAAGACCCGATGGACATTATGGCAATCGATGACCTTGCTATCGTTACCGGCATGGATATTATTCCGGTGATTGCCACAAACAGCGAGATTATGCGCGCCATTGACAAGTACTACGGCGGTCAGGAGACCAAGGCGATGGCAGAGCGCTTTACCCAGGAGCGCGGAGAGAAGGAAGAGGATACCAAGCAGCAGGAGGAGGCACGTGCCGACGTAGAGAACTCTCCGATTGTTATTCTCGTAAAGACGATTATCGAGCAGGCCGTGCGTATGCGTGCGTCCGATATCCATATCGAGCCTATGGAGACCATCATCCGGGTTCGCTACCGTATTGACGGTGTATTACAGGAGATAAATAATTATCAGACAGCGTTACTTTCTGCCATTATCGCCCGTATCAAGATTATCGGCGGTATGGACATTTCCGAGAAGAGAAAGCCACAGGACGGTCGTATCACCCAGATTGTAGACCGAATGGAGTATGATATCCGAGTTTCCATCCTTCCTACCGTATTCGGTGAGAAGGTGGTAATGCGACTGACCTCCAAGCAGACGCTGACCAGAGAGAAGAAGAATCTCGGCTTCTCTGATGATGAGATGCGTAAATTTGACAGAATCCTGTCGAACCCGAACGGCATTATCCTTGTAACGGGACCGACAGGTTCCGGTAAGTCCACCACGCTGTACACGGCGCTGAGTGAGCTGAATAAGCCGGATGTAAATATCATCACCGTAGAGGATCCGGTGGAGGCGAATATCGACGGCATCAATCAGGTACAGGTAAATGTAAAGGCAGATATGACCTTTGCCGCAGCACTCCGTTCTATCCTGCGTCAGGACCCGGATATCATTATGATCGGTGAGATTCGAGACGAGGAGACTGCCAGTATCGCAGTTACCGCGTCTATTACGGGTCACCTTGTGGTTAGTACGCTGCATACGAACAGTGCGGCCAGCTCCATCGGCCGTCTGGCAGACATGGGAATCGCCACGTACCTGCTCGCAGACTCCATTGTGGGTGTTATCGCACAGCGTCTTGTACGCCGTCTGTGTGTCTGCAAGAAGGAATATGAGCCGACACCGGAGGAGTGGCACATTATCGGTGAGAGGACTCCGGAGACAAAGATTTACAAGCCTTGCGGCTGTCCGCAGTGCAATGAGACAGGTTACAGGGGACGTATCGGTGTATATGAGATACTCCCGGTTACAAATAAAATTAAGCGCCTGATTTCTCGGGGGGCTGCAGCCGAGGAGTTGGAGGACCAGGCACTTGCCGAGGGGATGAGTACCCTGCGTATGAGTGCGGCGCGCCTCGTGCGGGAGGGCATTACGAGTCTGGAAGAATTATTACGTATTGCGTACGCAAACGAGGATGACATGTAAAGGAGTACATATGGCAGAGATAGACAGCCTGCTTTTAATGGCAAAAGACAAAAAAGCATCTGACGTTCACCTGACGGCGGCGCTTCCGCCGAAGGCACGTATTAACGGGGAATTGGTTTCCCTGACCGAGGAAAAGCTGACGCCGGAGCGTCTGGAGGAGCTGATTCTCCCGATTGTGAATCCGGCAGCGGCAGAGAAGATAAAGGAGTTCGGTGAGGCGGATTTTTCCTACGCCATTCAGGGCGAGGGACGGTTCCGTGTCAATGTATTCCGACAGCGCGGTGCACTGGCCGCTGTGCTTCGTCTCGTAGGCACCACGGTGCCGCCGGCGTCGGAGCTCGGCATTCCGAAGGAGGTACAGGAGCTGATTACGAAAAAGCGTGGTCTGATTCTCGTGACCGGACCGACCGGCTCCGGTAAGTCCACGACCCTGGCGTCCTTAATCGACCGGATGAACCGGGAGAGGAACTGCCATATCATCACCCTGGAGGACCCGATTGAGTATCTGCACTCCCATCAGACGGCGATTATCAACCAGAGAGAAATCGGCATGGACTCCCAGAGCTACACCGGAGCCCTGCGCGCGGCACTCCGTGAGGACCCGGACGTGATCCTGCTCGGAGAGATGCGAGACCTGGATACCATCTCCACTGCGATTACCGCGGCAGAGACGGGACATCTGGTACTCTCGACCTTACATACGACCGGTGCGGCGGCCACCATCGACCGTATCATCGACGTATTTCCTACGTCCCAGCAGCAGCAGATCCGGTTACAGCTGTCCAATGTACTTGAGGCGGTGATTTCCCAGCAGCTTCTTCCGAACTCGGAAGGGAACGGCCGTGTGGCAGCCTTTGAGGTAATGTTCGGCAGTGTGGCTATCCGTAACCTCATCCGTGAGAATAAGACCCACCAGATTAACGGTCTGATTCAGACGAGCAAAAAGCTGGGGATGGAGCTGATGGATGACGCATTATATAATCTCTACATGAAGAATAAGATTACAAAGGACATCGCATTGTCCTATGCACAGGATGCAGTGAATATGCAGAAGCGTATCTACTAAGGAGCGTAGCAGAAAGGAGCTTGAGGAATGACAGAGTACGTATATACCGCCGTCGGAAAGGACGGAAAGAAGGTAAAGGGGACCATTTCCGCGAACAATCAGAGCCGCGCGATGGCGATGCTCCGCGAGCAGGGGCTTTTGCCGACCAAGGTAGAGCAGCAGAATATTTTTAACAAAGAGATTAATATTTCCATCGGCAGCCCGGTAAAGCCGCGTGACCTGAGTGTATTCTGCCGTCAGTTCCAGAGTATTCTCGCTGCCGGCGTTACGATTGTAGAGGCGCTCGGCATGCTGGTGGACCAGACGGAGAATAAGGCGTTTGCAAAGGCCATCCGCGAGACCCAGACCGCAGTACAGAAGGGCAGTACCCTCGCCGAGGCGATGAAGCTGAGCCCGAAGATATACCCGTCCCTTCTGGTCAATATGGTAGAGGCCGGTGAGGCCTCCGGTAGCTTAGAGCTCGCCATGGAGCGTATGTCCGTCCAGTTTGAGAAGTCGGCGAAGCTGAAGGCGCTCGTCAAGAAGGCGATGATGTATCCGATTGTCATTATCTGTGTGGCAATTGGTGTCCTGATTGCGATGTCGGTGCTCGTTATCCCGTCGTTTGCAAAGATGTTTGCCGGCATGGGGTCGGAGCTTCCGGCGATTACTAGGATGGTAATGGCGTTAAGTAACTTCCTGATACATAAATGGTATCTCCTGATTATTATTGTAATTGCCGTGGCGGTATCCGTGACCGCCTTTGCAAAGACAGAGACGGGACAGGTTGTCTTCGGTACTATCGCCATTAAGGCGCCTATCTTTGGTAAGCTGACCGTAAAGAGTGCCTCCGCCTCCTTTGCCCGTACCATCAGTACCCTGATGGGTGCCGGT
>JAQXOR010000044.1 GCA_029099805.1 Lachnospiraceae bacterium | reverse complement strand
TACAGAGAGTTTTTCGGTATAGCCCCTAAGTAAATAGGCCTGTGTTGCTCCCCAAAAAGTTGCAACTTCCAATACGTGCAGTTCATCTCGCTTTATGTATTCCTCTATCAATTCAACTACCGTTTTCCCCTCAGGCCGCATTAACGCTTCACGTGCATAAATAGTCTTTCCATCCGGTAAAAAGATTGGCTGGAACACATAATCGATTTTCAATTCTGCAAGTGTCTTCAGAATATTCTTATCTAAAGGTAAATGTTCAAAATATATCATATGTGAATTCCTCCTCTCTCATTTATACCGTTCCGTCACTTCAATCAGTGCTCCTCAAAGAATAGCTCAAGATTAGTCCTTATCATTTTACCATATTGCGTCATATTTTTCAATTGTATCTGACTCAATTGATTTTTGATTTTGATTTTTGACTTGTATCTGAGTTGTTTTATGTCGTTTTTTCTTGACAAAATGAAATAAATTAATGTATTATTATTATAAAGTATGAAATCACAAATAATCATACTTAATACATTTTTAGGGGGATGTAACTGTGGATAATGATAACAACACAAATGTTGGCTTTGAGGAAATTGAGGTTTTGCCAAAGGAGCCACAGCAGCCGCGTAGTAACGGCAAGGCTATTGCAGCACTGGTTCTTGGTATTTGCTCAATTGTATTCTCATGTTTGATTCCGATTCTTGGTATTATACTTGGAATTGTAGCGATTGTTTTTGCAGTACTTTCCAATAAAGAGGGTAAATCAAATATGGCACTTGCAGGAATGATTACGGGTATTTCCGGTATTGTACTCGGCATTGTCATGTGGATTATTAATATCGTAATCCTTACAAGTGTCGGAAATGCATTTTCAAACCTCTTCTAATATGAGTAAGCACGGAGTGAATAGAAAAAAGTCATTGGAGGACCAGCTTTATGTATTTGGGCTGGTCTTTCTATGTATATTTATTGTCGGAATTGTGTTGTACAATATCGTACAGCCGGATATAGCGCAGGCAAAGACCTGTGTCCTAAATAATGCGACAGGATATTACTGTCCCGGATGCGGCGGAACGAGGGCATTGCTCAGGTTTGTCAGAGGAGATATTATCGGGTCCTTTTTGTATCATCCTGTTGTACCGTATGCAGGCATTTTATATGGGATATTTATGGTAAGCCATACAATAGAAAAGGCAGAACGGTTCTGTTACAGAGCCGGGAGGAAAGAGGGAGGACGTTATTTTATCCGGGGGTTGAAGTTCAGGGAATGGTATTTGTACGTTGCACTGGCTATTATAATCATTAATGTGATTGTAAGGAATTTAGTGATTTTTCTGGAGAAATAGCATATACTCAAAATTTCTGATGGTATTTACGGATGCGGACCATGAGGAGGCGGGAGAGCTTTTTGATGCAAATGCAAGGAGGGCTGACCGGATATTTTCCGAATATAGTAAAAGTTTTCAGAAAGGATTGTTCTTCATCAAAATATGTGTTACTATAGTGATGAGGAGTTTATTTTAGGTACTTATTACAATAAGAAAAGCTGTGTAAAGAAACAAAGGAGGACAATCTGTTATGGAGAAAGATTTCTTTTATGAAAATGACTTGCGGGTTACTAAGATGGCTGTCAAAGTATTACGCTGGCTGATTATTGTTTTTCCGGTACTGATTTTGTTATCGGCGATAGGGGTTTTTCAGTCCGAGGTACCGAAGCTGCTTGTACTTACCTGTATTGCTCTTGTGGTAACGATGGGACCTACCGTTGCGTTAAAGCTGAATGCGCCGATAGGGGCCATGAAATATGTCAGTGTGCTGGCACTTGGCAGCCTAGTAGCGCTGATGGCTACCGATTCGACGATAGGCATTTACATGACCTATGCGCTTGCTATGGTTTTCAGCATTTTTTACTACGATAAGAAGTTTACCCGGCGTATTGCGGTTATCAGTTTTGTTCTGCTGGTAGGCTCGTTGTATTTTCGTTCCCTGAATGTAAAGCAGATTGAAGTTGCAACGAATTTTGAATGGTTTATAAGCCGCTCTCTTGGTTTCGCACTGGAAGCGGTGGTGATGAGTATTGTGTGCGTAAAGATTGCAGAGGCATCCCATAATATGCTTGAAAAATTGGCAGACACACAACAGACCGCAAATCTGGTGGAGCAGTGTAAGAATGCTTCGGGAGAATTAAGCGGGGTTGTGGAGAAGCTTGAGGGCTGCATTCAGGGCTTTGCTACCACGAACAATGTCATTACGGAGTCTGCCACAGCTACACTTGAGGACTGTGATAACAGTGTCAGGTTCGCGGAATCGGTGTGTGGCTCTATGGGAGAGTTAAATGGTACAGTGGATGTAATTGTGGAGAATACGGCGCAGAT
The DNA here is from genome assembly GCA_029099805.1 of Lachnospiraceae bacterium. Classification (GTDB taxonomy): domain Bacteria; phylum Bacillota; class Clostridia; order Lachnospirales; family Lachnospiraceae; genus SIG307. Next base: position 17,676 of record JAQXOR010000044.1, on the reverse strand, counting down.
GTTGGATATTTCAAAAGAGACGACTGAAAAAATCGAAGGCTACATTACTTTGCTGGAGAAAACTACGGAAGGGATGCAGGAAATTGTGCAGTCTGCCCGTCATACCGAAGAGTCGATTGAGAGTCTTGAAGCCGGTATGAATGAGGTTTCCGAATTTGCTGCGACGATTGCCGGCATAACAAAGCAGACCAATCTTCTTGCATTGAATGCTTCTATTGAAGCAGCGAGAGCGGGAGAGATGGGGAAAGGCTTTAATGTGGTGGCACAGGAGGTTCGCGGATTGGCGGATGACTCCCAAAAGGCAAGCAATGCGATTAGCGGAATATTGCAGAATATTTCATCTTTATTACAGGAAGTCCGCATCTCCAATCAGCAGAATCTTGACAATATTACCTCAGGTATTGAAAAGCTGGCTACGGTTGAGAAGGAAGCGGAAAGTATCGGAGTACTTCAGACGGAATCCGGGAAAAAGGCAGAAAATGTTGCGGCTTCCAGTGAAGATACGCTGGCACACGGCAAGCAGGTAATGGCAATGGTTAATCAGATGCAGCAATTAATGGAGAGCACATTAAGTCATGCAAATCAGATTGTCCAAGAGACAGAGACACAAAAGGAAGTAACAAAAGAGGTACAGACTTCCTTTGTTCAGGTAAATGAAGTTTCTGCGAACCTGTTGGAGATTAGCAAATAAGGGAGTGTAGAGTACAAATCACCGGCTGTGGATGTGTACTCGCACGAGCGGTAGCTGTCGCGAGTGACCGTACCGGACGGCGAGAGTTTACTAGAGGGTTCCTTGTTCTAAATAGAAAAAGGATTGGCACAGATAGTTCCGGCTTTCATAGGATAATAAAAAAGGAGTTATGCTATGAAAGACGATTGCTGTGCAACGTATGCCGACTACGGTCCGAACCCTTATGTAGCAAATATAGAGCAGATGGCAGTGGAAAATTCTAACTTCCGTACTGCAATATGGACGGGGTGCCATATGCAGATGACAGTGATGTATATTCCGCCTTGCGGTGAAATCGGTCTCGAGGTACATCCGGTTACGGACCAGTTCATCAGAGTAGAACAGGGAAAAGCTGTGGCGAAGCTGGGAAAGTGCGAGGAATATCCGGACTTTTGCCGGAGTATGAGAAAGGGAGATGCGGTTTTTATTCCGGCCGGAACTTGGCATAATGTTTTAAACGAAGGAAGACAGCCTCTTTGGGTATCGGTGATTTATGCACCGTCGAATCATCCGAGAGGAACTGTTCACCGTACGAAGAAAGAAGCAGAGCTGGAAGAGTATTAACTGTGTCGGGTGCTGTGGTTTGCGGCACCCGTTTGGCTTTTCCTTTGCGGTGCGAAAGAAGCTATGGAGGAAGATTAGTGAGAATCGAAACAAAACGTTTGATTATTACTGAATTTGAACTGACTATGGCAGAAGCCGTACATAAGAATTCCTTGGATGAGGATAATAGAAGATTTGTTCCTGATGAAGTGTTTGAAACAGTAGAGGATGCCGCCGAAACGATTGAGTTTTTGATGGAGTGTTATAAGAGCGGGGAGGGACCATTGGTATATCCTGTACTGTTAAAAAACGGTGAAAACATAGGTTATGTGCAGCTTGTGCCGGTAGATGAGGGCTACGAGGTAGGCTATCACATCGGACAGCCTTATACAAAGAAGGGGTATGCCACTGAGGCATTGCAGGCGTTTTTGAACGTCATCATGGCAGAAAAGAACTTAAATCGGGTTTACGGTATTTGCCTTTCCGAAAATGTTGCTTCAAAAAGAGTAATGGAGAAATGCAACTTTCGGAAAGAATTTGAGGGGATGGGGCGGTATCAGGGAGAAGAAAGAGAAATCGCGAGCTATGTATATGAGGGTATGACGCGGTAGCATCAAAGTTTTCCTTGCTTTTTTAATAGGTTTGTACTATATTAATTATATGTTAGCGAATGCTAACTCAATATGGCAGATTGTAACATATCATACAAAGAATCGTATATTATTAGAAACGGAGTGAGAATCGATGAATGAAATTATGCTACCTTTTGTACTTACACTTTTTGCAGGGCTTAGTACAGGAATCGGGAGTCTGATTGCCTTTTTGGCAAAAAAGACCAACAAACGTTTTTTGTCTCTGAGTCTGGGGTTTTCTGCCGGCGTAATGATTTATGTATCCATGATAGAAATCTTTTTTAAGGCAAAAAACTCTTTAATAGCGGAACTGGGGGAACGTGCCGGTTCCTGGGCGACGGTTGCGGCTTTTTTCGGAGGAATATTTTTTATTGCATTGATTGATAAGGTGATTCCATCGGAAGAAAACCCGCATGAAACCAAGAGTGTCATTGCGGACAGTGAGGAAGTTCCGAAGACAAAGAAGCTGATGAGGATGGGAGTTTTTACGGCGCTTGCAATCGCAGTGCATAATTTCCCGGAAGGTCTTGCAACCTTTGTATCTGCTCTACAGGATCCGGAAATTGCGATTCCGATTGTGACTGCAATTGCAATTCATAATATACCGGAGGGAATTGCAGTATCGGTGCCGATTTATCAGGCAACCGGTTCGAAGAAAAAGGCATTCTTATATTCCTTTTTGTCCGGACTGGCAGAACCGGTAGGCGGAGTAATCGGCTGGTTGATTTTAATGCCGGTGATGAGTGATGTAGTGTTTGGTATCATTTTTGCCGGTGTAGCGGGGATTATGGTGTTTATTTCCGTAGATGAACTGCTGCCGGCAGCGAGAGAGTACGGAGAACACCACATTTCCATCTACGGACTTATCGCCGGGATGATGGTCATGGCAGTGAGCCTACTGCTGTTTCTATAGCAGAGCCGTTCCTAACGTTTTGCTGTTTCCGGCAGCCCTCTAGGGAAGAAAAGCTTCTGCCTGCTGTAAGCGCTCCGCAAATTGGGAATAAAAGATAGTGTCTGCGGTGTATGGGGTCAGGAAAAACAGCTTTAAAAGGGCGGTCGTTACGGCACCGATGGATGCGGTGTCTTTCGTTGCCGCGATTTTTTGCTGTGCCCTGAGTACCAGCTGATGCCAGGCAAGTAAGAATTCCTCGTATTGTTCCGCATTTGCAAGACCAATCCAGTTTTTTACCTTTACCTTTGGCGTAACCGGATTCGGACATTCATGAATCTGCAGAATGTAGGAAAGCTTTTCAGCCTCGAAATAACGCGCAAGCGGGAATAAACGGCACAGTCCGGGTCTGCTTGCATGAATTTTGCACAAACCGTCGTTATTTAGAAATGGGCAGGACTTTGTTTCTTTTGCAAAATTCAAATGCGGCAGCAAAAGTCCGTTTACCGGGGCAAGGGCAATCAGCTGCTTTGTATAAAGCAGCTCGAAAGAAAGTCCTTCCCCTGTGGAAAGCTGATAGAGGTCAAACGGGTCCAGCGTAATCGTATCCTCTGCAAAACGGCAGCAGGAGGCAGAACCGTTACAACCGTCGCAGCCCAGTTTGACCATATCATGAAGTGTATAGTATTTTCCGTCGGAAACATCATTCAGATTTACCTTGTGTTCCATTTGGCATCCCCCTTTTGTTCTTTAGAAAAACAACAGGTAATAATAGGTCGGTAATGCATAGCGTACCACCTTCATCCACGGGAAAAAGGAAGATAAGTCTGCAATGACCGGAGTAAAGACGAGGGTACACAATAATACCATCGGAAAGGCGGCACAGAGCATCGTGTGGTTCCGAATCAGGGTGCCGAGCAGCATGTAAAACAGTAACAATGCGGTCAGATAACAGAGCAGTGCAACAAGCTCCAAGCCCCAATCGGTAACGGAACTGCTGATACCTAATCCGAAAAGGCAAACAAGACCGGAAGGAATCAGATAGGTAAGCATCGTAATATGTGGAAAAAGGAAACTCTCTGTGCCGTGACTTCTTACGTAAAGTCCGTTCCTCTTGTCATTATGCACGGTAAGCATTGCCCAAAAGCCACACAGCAATAAAAAGATTGCGGCCAGTCCCCGGAGTAACGGAAGGGTTGCGGCAGTGGTGCCGGTAAGCGGTGTTGTAGTATTGGCGGATACAAATTGCACATCAAACCGGAACGTAGAACCGTCAGCTAAATGGGAACGGTAGCTTTGTTCAATGTCCTCCTCTGTGACAGGCGGTAATGAGAATTCTCCGGCAGTCTCAGTTGTGAACGGAAGATGCGATGCATCTTTCAGGATTTCCTGTAACAAGGAGAGAGAATATTCTTCAAACAGATTAGCATATACCAGTTCGTTTAAAACACCTTTACAGGTGGTATTTTCAGAGACATAAACAGTAATCAGATTTTTTAAATGGTTTTTATCAAGTTCGTTGCCGAGCGGTTTACGAAACAGATAGCCACATTCGATTTGATTGCTTTGTACGAGTTTTATCAGTTCTTCCTCTGAGGCTATGGAAGAAAAAGTAAACAGGGAATCCTCCAATGCTACCAGCTTTTCACAGAGCTTCTTTGCTAAAGCATCATCGGTATCCAGGCAGATGCCGACCGGAATACGTGACTGTGTTTCTTCGCGAAAAGTGTGTGAGAGAAGAAACAGGCAAAGCGGGAAGATAACAAGTAAAAGAAGAAATGCTTTGTTCTTCAGGAGCCGTTTCAACTGCATCAGTAAAAATGTTGTCGGTTTCATGTACGAACCTCCTTTCTGCGACACAGAGAAAGAGTAATAAGTAAGCCGAGCAAAACAACCGTGTGCAGGAAAAGAAATAAAATGTCCTGCAGGGACAGTGTAGCTCCGACCATCTTTCGCAGACCGGCGAGACAGGCACTAAGCGGAAGTACCGGTGTAAGGGAGGTGAAGAAATCCGGCAAAAAGGCATACGGAAGAAATCCACCCGCAAACAAGGTCATAAAAAGTCCGAGAAAGGAAAACAGTAAAAGTCCCTGTCCTGTGTTGCGGGCAAAAGAAAAAATAAGCTGTGTATAGGCAGAAAAGCAAAGTGCCGTACAAAACAGATAGAAAACGGTAAGCCCCGAAAAAAAGAGGTCCGGAAGTAATAGGGCAGCAATGCCGCCTAAGGCAAATACAAAAACAAGGTAGAATAATGTGAGCGGCAGGAAAAGGCTGAGTTCCATAGAGAGCGGTCCCATACCGTTTCGACGTAACTGCTCTGCGAATGTCTTGGGAGCAGGAGTGCCAAGAAAGCTTCCCATGCCTGCGCCAAAGAAAAGCAAAAGGCAGAGAAACAGTGTGCAGCCGTAATACTCTATGAGAGAAAATTCTCCCGTTGCAGTAGTAGACTTTGCAAAAAACGTGGATTCTCTGGAAAGAGCATATTTCAGATTTGCCGTGTTGATATCATAGTAGATATCGGATAAGTGCTCTGTAATGCCGTACGCCTTGTAAAGGTCTGTGGCAGCATAGATACCGGCTTGTGCGGAGCCTAACGTAAGAGAACCGGCCTGCGCATATTTCCCAATCAGAAGAGAGGGAACGGAATCTCCACCGGGCAGATAGAGTCTGGCAGGAATATTGGTAGAATCCAAAATACCGGAAAACATCTCCTTCGGTAGAACCAGTACGGCACAAACGGTCCCATCCTGCAATGCATCCAGAGCATCCGTTTCATTCATTTCCAGGAAAGAAAAGTTACTTGCCGCTTCTGTTTCGGTAATCATAGGGAGAATAATGTCAAGATACGCCTCGGAATCCTGATTAACCAGGGCTACCGGGGAAAGAATGGTGCCTGTGGTTTTCGTATAATACCTTTGTGCCCAAAAAACAGCCATGCCCGCAAGGAAAAGAGGGATGATTGCACCGGCAATTATCCTGGGAACTGCCTTAAGAGCTCTTTTCAGTTGTAGAAAAAAGAGAACAGACATGGGAGTTCCTCCTTACGGGTATGGCTGTATCAGGTTACGTTTGTATATTTAAAACCGGGGAAACGCTGAAATAATCAGTGCTTTCCTAGAAACCGAGATCGAGATTCTTTAACAGACCGGAAAGTAACGGGTCTTTTTGTAAATTTGTAATTACTTCTAATGCAAGAGACGTAAAATCTTCCTGATTCATACGAAACAGGTGATATTCTGTACCGGTTGGGGACGGAATGTTACATTTTGTGGTATCGACATAATAACTGCCTGCAAGGGAGACAGAAAGCACGTTTGCCGCTTCAAACTCTAAGTAATTGAAATCCAGGGTATATTTCTTTCCTTTTTCTACATCGGTAAACGTACCTTCACCGGAACAGGTGAACATGGTCATACCATTCAGTTCAATACCGGTAGAGAAGGTAATCTCATTGGAGCTTGTATCAAAGGAATTTTCATAACTGATGCTTACGGTTTCGTCGTCAACATCAGCCTCAAACACAACCTCAGTATCATGAAGCGGGTGTTTTTTACCGGAAAAAGTCCCGGTTAAGGTAAAGGTATTCGCTTCGGATGTTATTTTGCTTTCTGCGTAGCTGATGTAGCCGTCTTTTGTTACTGCAACCGTGAAAACAATATCTCCGACCGAATCTGCTAATTTAATTACGGAAGCTTCAAATTCTGCCAAATCGAGCTCCTCTGTACCGGTCTCTCCCATAGCTTCTAAAAGGGAAGCGGAGTAATCGGTAAGAGACTGCACGGCTGCATTGATTAGTTCTACATAGGCGTCTTTCGGAATGGTCACGTTATAGACATTCTTTGCGGAAACATCCGATGGAAGAGCGACAGACTTTTTGTCTGCCTTTTCTACGATAATTGCCTGATCCAAGGCTTCGTATGCGGCGGTGAATTTTGTCAGATTCGTAAGGAAATCCGGCGTTATAAAGGAGGTCAGACTATCAGGGGAAAAATTCTCCGGAAGCGTAAGTCCTGCCTCGGAAAAAAGTTGTGCCAACATCGAATCGGAAGCTAAATCCTCTTTCAAGGTGGAGAAATCAATCGACAGGCTGCCTGCCAATAACTGCGGTACCGTAAGGAAAAGCTTGGAATCGTTTAACTGTCCTCCTAAAGTAAGATAGGTAGTTCCGCCATAAGTGATATCCATGGTGCCTGCGCTTTTTTTGTTTCCTAAATCAGAGGCGGTATCAATGTTGACACCAAGACCGGAAAGAATCCCGGCGTATTCACCGACGGCTTCGCCGGAAAGCTCCTGCAAGCTCAGGGAAAGACCGGATGAAAATGAGTTATTACCTTTTGTCCGGGAGGTAAGCTCTGTGAGACCAAGTAACGTTTCGGTCGGGGTTCCTTTGGTAAAAGTTTTTTCATATGCTTCTTCCAAAGCTTCCCGCGGTGTCTTTTTGGAACATCCCATGCAGCTAAAGAGTAAAGTAAGTACGGCAAGGATTGATAAGAAACAGTATATTTTGCGGGTAATCTTTTTTGTGTTTTTGTTGTTCATTCCCATTCCTCCTATAAATTAGAATTGTTGTATCAGAGCATGCTTGTCCTGCACAGCATCGGCACGCTGTAAGATTCCGTCCTTTAAGATGTAAAGGGTGGTACAAAGGGAAAATTCAGCTTCCTCGTGAGTGGTAAAAATAACAATACCACCATTTCCGGTAAAGGAAAGCAGCTGTTCGTGAATAATCTCCTTGCATGGCAGGTCCAAAGCGGCTGAGGGTTCATCTAAAATCAGAATTTTCGGCTGATTTTGTAAAACGGAAGCAATGCTGACACGCTTTTTCATACCCTCGGATAATTTGGCAACCGGCGTGTGAAAATAGTCGGTTAATCCCAGTTGACGGTATAAAGCTTCCGGTGATTCCACAGATGACGATGCAGTAGTACGGTACCACAGCTTTAAGTTATCCCGGACGGAAAGCTCGGGAAGTAACGGATTTAACTGCGGTACATATCCTACCGTTTCTGACGGTACACTTTTGCTTGAAAAAAGCGGTGTTTCATGAAAGGTAAGCATACCGTTGGCAGGGCGTTTGACACCGGCAAGTACAGAAAGCAGTGTAGATTTACCACACCCGTTTTTTCCGATAATGCCGATAAAATCCCCTTCCTTTGCAGTAAAGGAAATATCGCAGAGGACTTGTTTTTTTCGATAGGAAAATGAAATGTGATCCACACAAAGCATAAAGCATCGTCCCTTCTGGCAAGAAATCACCCGTAGAATACTCATTTTTACCTTGTACAAGAGTATACTATGTATCGAAAAAAAAAGCAAGTGAACGATTTTGAATAAAATGTGAAAACAGCGTACCGTAGGCGATACGCTGTTATGTCGGTTCCGTAGGATTACGCTCCGAATACCTTGATATCCTCGGATTCATTCAGAATATAGCAGCCGTAGAAGCCCTGCTCTTCCAGCTTTCCGAAAAGCTTTCCGAGCTTTTTCGGGCGCTCGTAAAGTACTACTTCATAGTTACTACGGTATTCCTCTGCCTTTGCAAGTGCCGGGAGAATGTCTGTCGCATCGTAAATAACCGCAATGCGCTTTTTGCCTTCCGGAATCTGATAATTTGCATCGGTTAAGATGCTGGCAATACGCTCAAAGCCAATAGAAAAGCCGACAGCCGGAACAGATTCGTTTAAGAACTTTCCAATCATGTTGTCGTAGCGGCCGCCTCCGGCAATGGAACTGCCAAAGTCAAGGGATTCAATTTCAAAAATAGTACCGGTATAATAGCCCTGGCCGCGTACCAGCGATTTGTCATATACAATGGAATAGGAGTCTCCCGCGAGCTTAGTAACGGTTTCGATAATATAGCGCAGGTTCTCTACAGGAGACTTGTCCTCACAGTATTTTTCAGCTTCTTCTAAAGTGAACGGAGAGATACTCATCAGGTCGGTAAATTTCTTTACGGTATCGGCTGCAAAGCCCTTCTCCATAAGCTCTGCCGCAACACCTTCAGCACCGATTTTATCCATTTTATCAAAGACAATGCATACACTGTCTGCATCTGCCGAGGTAAAGCCTGCCGCGTAGATTAAGTTCTTTAAGATACGGCGGTCATTTATTTTTACCTTAAAGTTTTTAATGCCTACATTTAACAGTGCTTTTGCGGTAGTGCTGATTAATTCGATTTCGCAGTTTACAGAGTCGGAACCAAGGATATCGATATCACACTGTACAAATTGGCGTAACCGTCCTTTCTGCGGACGTTCCGCACGGAATACCTGGTCAATCTGGATGCACTTAAATGGGGTCGGCAGTGCTGCACGATGGCAGGCATAGTAGCGGGAAAGCGGGAGGGTAAGGTCATAGCGCAGACCGAGATCCGCCAAATCCTGCGGATTGCCTGCCTCTAATGCTTTTTCTAATTTGTCGCCACGCTTTAATACTTTGAAAATGAGGCCAAGATTTTCTCCACCTTCGCTTTTGTCCAGATTTTCGATTTCTTCCAATATCGGAGTAGTGATACGCTCAAAACCGCAGGAACGGTAAGTTTCTAAGATCTTTCCCTGTAAATAGTCGCGCAGTCTGGTTTCCTTCGGTAAGTAGTCGTTGGTTCCTTTTACGGATGTAATCTTCATAGAATCTCCTTTCAGGACTGTAAAGATAAAATGAAAGCGGAAAAGGTACGTTCCGCGAAGTATCATAAACAAAAAGGACCGCGCATGCGCGGCCCTTGCTTTACAGTAACATAAAATTAAGCAATAGTATTTACGGCCTTCGTAATGCGGGAAACCTTTCTTGCAGCCGTATTCTTATGGTATACACCCTTAGCGGCAGCCTTGTCGATTTCAACAACAGCTTCGGAAAGAGCAACAGCAGCAGCAGCCTTGTCGTTTGCAGCAACAGCAGCCTCTACCTTCTTAACCAAAGTCTTAATCTTAGACTTAATCATCTTGTTTCTAAGGGTCTTTGTCTCGATAACGGAAATTCTCTTCTTTGCAGACTTAATATTTGCCAAGTTAAACACCTCCTATGTTTTGGATTCGACGGAAGTCCTGCATGTGGACACCGATTCGCATGATCTTGCTACCGTGAAGCCGGACACGGACGTTTCGACGGAAGCATACTTCTATATCTTAGTATATTCATTGGATTCTGTCAATACATAATTTCAAAAAAATAAGGAAAAATAGAATGGGTATAGTGCATACGGGAAAATCATACAATAAAAGGAGGCATTATGAAGCAGACAGGCGGACGTACGGATTTGGCGGTAGAGCTGCGTGAGGACTTTTCCGAAGATGACGAGCGGATGAAAGGGGTAACTGTAAAGGAAGAGTATTACAAACATAGGAAAGTCCATGTTTCTACCGTGCGCATCACGGATGCTTCCGGTGCGGAAGCAATGGGGCGACCGATAGGAACCTATATTACGGTAGAGGCGAAGGGACTTTCGGAAGGAGAAGAATGCTTTCGACGGTTTGTGGCGGAAACACTGTCGGAGCAGCTGTTACAGCTGCTGGAGGCTGTGGATGGAAAAGCAAAGGAGATACTGGTTGTTGGACTGGGAAACCGTGAGGCAACGCCGGATGCTTTGGGACCGTTAGCGGTAGATGAGCTGGTAGTAACCAGACATTTGATTTTGCAGTTGGGAGAGGAGTTTCGAAAGAAATATCATCTGACTTCGTTTTGCGCTCTTGCGGCAGGGGTGCTGGCACAGACCGGGATGGAAAGCGGAGAGGTAATCAAGAGTGTGGTGCGGGAAATGCATCCCGAAATTGTCATTGCGATAGATTCCCTTGCGGCAAGGAGCACGGGACGTCTGGGTACCACGGTACAGCTTACGGATACCGGCATTTATCCGGGCGCGGGAATCGGAAATAACAGACAGGCATTAAATAAGAACACGCTGGGCGTTCCCGTAATTGCGGTAGGTGTGCCGACGGTTGTGGATGCGGCGACGATTTTGCAGGAGCGTATGGGAGAATATCTAAGGAAAAAAGGGGTCCCGGAGGCGGAATGTACGGAAATACTGAGGGAAGCAGGAGAAGAGGACGGACAGGTTTTGTTTGTGACACCAAAGGGAATCGATGAACTGGTTCGACGTGCCGGGGAGACGGTTGCGGAGGCAATCAATCTCTGCTTCTGTAAAGAATTATTATAATACTGCAGGAAGGGCAGGGGGAGAAATCATGCATGGGAAACGCTTATTATGCCGTATGTATGCAAAGCATCGGGCAGCAAGATATACAAAGAAACAGAAGCTGCGGAATCTATGGAAGGGTAAAAAGCAGATAGCTGCAATAGGGTGCCTTCTAATCGGAGCCGGTGTGCTGTACTGCAGGGAACTGCCGTTGCTTTGTTTTCCGGAAAGAGGATACGAGAGAATGAAGAATTCGGCAATGCTGCGTGTACAGAATGCAGAGGAAGAGGAGCTGCTTTCCATACAGTATGCGGGAGCGCCCGGCACCTATCTGACGGTTCGTCATGCAGATGGGGCAATACCGGTTTTTCTGCCGCCGGAAAAGGAAGCAGAACCGGTCAGTGTAAGAGATATCCTGGAGGAGCGGTTTGGGCCGCTTGAACAAATTGCGTTTGGAAGCTTTCTTTCTAATTATTATATTGAAGATATGTCAACAAAGGCAACCGAAGATATGTTGAACCCAATCCTGCTGGCAGAGTATCCGTTACAAATGGAGCAAAAGGAAGAGCCACAGATTCTGATATTTCATACCCATGCATCAGAGGGGTATCTGGATAGCAGAGAAGGGATGACAGAGGATACGGTAGTCGGTGCAGGCAGTCTGCTGGCAGAGATATTACGGAAGGAATACGGGTACAATGTGATTCATGAAACTACAGTGTTTGACAGGAAAGCGGACGGCTCGGATGACAGAAATAATGCCTATAGTAATGCGTTGCCGGTCATAACGGCAATTCTTGATAAGTATCCGAGTATCGAGGTCGTAATTGATTTACATAGAGACAGCGGGGAAGCGAGAACCAGTGTACTCAACGGAGTGAATACGGCAAAGGTAATGCTGTTTAACGGACTTTGCAGAACGAAGGATGGTCCGATTACCTATTATTCCAATCAAAATCTTACGGGAAATCTTGCCTTCAGTCTTCATCTGCAGATTACCGGAAATGAGCGGTATCCGGGTCTGATGCACCGGATTTACTTAAAAAGCTATCGCTATAATATGCATCTGAAGGAGAAGTATCTGCTGGTGGAGCTTGGAACACATAAAAATACAGTGGCGGAAGCAAAAGCGGCAATGCGGCCCTTTGCAGAGACGCTTGCGGCCGTACTTTCCGGGAAGTAGCATGCTTACCCGGTGATTTTGGTGAAATCTGCACGCGAAGAAGCCATGAAAACGGTTGCATCAGAGGGGGAGTTATGGTAAACTGTTTGCAAAGGAAAAACATGGGCAGTGAAATGCTGCCGGTAAGGAGGATAAAGGATGAAAAATGTAACAGACAGTGTATATTATGTAGGTGTAAATGACCGTTCCATAGATTTATTCGAGGGAATGTATGTTGTTCCGAACGGGATTGCATATAATTCCTATATAGTAATGGATCGCGAGATTTCAATATTTGATACGGTAGATGCGGCATATACCGAGGAATGGCTTGCAAATGTGGCAGAGGTATTAGGTGACAGGCAGCCGGATTATCTGATTGTACAGCATATGGAGCCGGACCATTCCGCAAGCATTGCTAAATTTGTTCAAAAGTACCCGAATGTAAAGGTTGTGGGTAATACAAAAACGTTTGTAATGATGAATCAGTTCTTTGGAACGGATTTTACAAAGTATCAGAAGGTGGTTGCGGACAAAGACAGTCTTTGTACCGGAGAGCATACATTTACGTTTGTTTTTGCACCGATGGTACACTGGCCTGAGGTTATGGTGACCTATGACAGTAAGGACAAGCTTTTATTCTCGGCAGACGGCTTTGGAAAATTCGGAGCACTGGACGCAGATGAGGACTGGGCATGTGAGGCACGGCGTTATTATTTCGGTATTGTGGGAAAGTATGGTGCTCAGGTGCAGGCATTGTTAAAGAAAGCAAAAGAGCTTGACATAGAAAAAATTCTGCCACTGCACGGACCGGTTCTTTCAGAAAATCTGGGATATTATCTTAATCTCTATGATACATGGTCTTCGTACGGAGTGGAATCCGAGGGTGTTGTGATTGCATATGCTTCTGTGTACGGAAATACAAGAAAGGCAGCGGAGCTTTTAGCGGAAGAGCTGAAGACGCAGGGGTGTGCGAAGGTAGTTCTGACAGATCTGGCGCGTTCCGACTGGGCGGAAAATGTAGAGGATGCATTCCGTTACGGCAAGCTTGTACTGGCGGCTCCTACCTACAACGGAGGAATTTACCCGGTTATGCGTGAGTTTGTAGAGAAGCTGACTGAACGCGGATACTGTAAGAGAACCATTGGACTGATTGAGAACGGTACCTGGGCTCCGGTAGTTGCAAAACAGATAAAGGAGAAGTTTGCACAGAGCAAGGAAATTACCTTTACGGAAACCGTAGTAACACTGAAATCGGGAGTGAATGCAGGAACGACAGAAGCAGTCAAAGCTCTGGCAAAGGAACTGCTGTCCGAGTAACCGCGCATTTATGCGCGGATATCGAACCGGAAGCGTTTCATAGAGACAGCATCGCCGCCTTCCAGAAAATCAGTGACAATATCAGGTTCCTTTATGCGCTGGGCTACGGAGGCATTCAGGGTATAGCCCTTTTTCTGCAAAGCTTCGGTTAAGGCCGGGAGTTCTTCTGAAACCAGTGAGCCGGTCTCCGGGTCATTCAGATAGAATCTGGCAGTAACGCTTTGCTGTAAAAGAGAGAGATGGATGTCGGTAGGTCCCAGAGCATCCATATCCAGATGCAGTAAAATACTGACCTCTTTGTTTTTTGCAGAGAGGTCTTTTTTCTTTGTGTAAACAAAGAGGTCACCGTGTGTCAGTTGCTCGGTCAGCTTAAGCGGAAGCTGTACATATGGGAAAATCTGATTCAGGGTGTTCATAAACGAGATGTTATCCTGCATATTTGTAGCGGTATCGGCAATTGTTTTCATGACAGCAGAGTTTTCTTCGGCAGAGGCAAGCTCCGTCAGGGCAGCAGCATCTTTTTGGGTGCGCCCGTAAAACTCCCGGATGGCGTCTTCCTTTGTCAGATCTTCCGGTGTTAAGACAAACCGGTTCAGTATGGTTTTTCCGAGAAGGTCGGAAAGTACAGGCTCCTCCTTTAGCAGGGAAGCAATCCCGGCAGCATCTGTGGTTTCTGCGGCAGAGGACAGAAAGGAAAACAGGCTGTTTGCAGACAGTGTTCCGTTTGAGAAGCTTTCTTTCAGGAACAAAAGCTCCGGTGTCTCAGGGGAGATAGAATCCAGCACCTTTCCGATGGTCTTATACTCCTTTTCCGAGAGTATGGACGCCAACGGTAAATATTCCTCCGAAATCGAAGAAGCAGTGTCGGCAGGTGTCGAAACAGTGGCCTTCATAGGAACAGTGGAAACGGTTTCAAATGCAGGCTGCGGAGAAGCTTCAGGATAGGTTACAGATAAAGCCTGGGGAAGCGTGGCATCAGAGGAGGCTCCGGATAGTTCCTGCTGACCTGCCGGTCCGGTCGGATCAGAGCCTGCGGATTGTCCGGAACTGACAGTAGTTTCTGAAGTGCTGGTATTTTCTAAAGGTAAGCCGTCTACGGAGAATGAGACATCACCGAAGAAATAAGAGAGAAGCCCTTTTGTGAATGAGGGAGAGGCTTCACCGTAGGAAAAAGCTTCTGTAAGTGCTGAGGTCAGGGTGGTGGCCTGTCCTATTAACCGGTGTTCGTAATTACGATATGCCTGCAGCTGAGTGGCATTCTCTTTGGTAACCGGGAGATTATGCTTTAATAACGCTGTAAGGGTGGATGGTTCGACTCCTTTGTTTGCGGCAGAATACTGCATCATTTTCTGAATCATTTCTTTACTTGCGGGAAGACCGGCGCTTAACAGGGAACGTACAAGAGTAACCGTATGCGGAGATTTTGGCAGACCCGAGGCCTCCAATGCCTTGTCAATCGCCGATTCCTCAAAGGAGGTGTCTCCGTCGGAAAGTAATTTCAGCGTGATTAGTACGTCGTTGGTTTCCTGTACAAAAAATTCTGCCTCCTGTCCGATGGAAAGCTCCATCGCACTGCTTAATCGTGCATGCAGGATTCTTCCGTCCTCCAGACGGATAGTTACCTCATTGCTGCGCAGGTCAGTCACTTCTCCTTTGACCACTTCTCCTTTTGTCAGTGACACGGTGTTCTTACCGGAGGAAAAGGAAGTACGTTTCGGACCGGTGGTTTCACTTTTTTGTATGGTGTTTGGCATTCCGAATATGGTGTGAAATAATCCCATGACTGGTCTCCTTTTTTGACAGAACGGCGTTTGTATCTTCTCTGTCTTAGTATAGCGTTTTTTGTATGGAATGGCAAGAGGTGATTGCAACGCGTCCGGTTGACAATTTAGGGGATTACATGGTACGATGTTTGCGGACAAATAGGCTCTTGAGAAAGGAGGCAGGAAGATGACAGAAGAAGATGAAAAGAAGTCCCGGAATGCGGAAAGTCTGGAGCTTCTTTTAAAACAGAATTCTTTTATCGTTTCCTTACAGGAGCTCTCGGAAACCGACTCTACCAATCGTGTGGCAAAGGAGCTTGCGTTATCCGGTGCACCGGAAGGAACCTTAGTAGTGGCAGAACGGCAGAATGGCGGGAAAGGACGTCTCGGAAGAAGTTTTTTTTCGCCGGAGGGTGGCATCTATATGAGTATGGTGCTTCGTCCCGGGATGCCTGCAGAGCGTGCGGTCCTGATTACAACCTGTGCAGCCGTGGCGGTGGCACGGGCGATTGAAAGGGTAAGCGAAGTTGTAGCCGGGATTAAATGGGTGAATGACATTTTTGTACAGGGGAAAAAGGTATGCGGGATTTTGGCGGAAGCAGGTCTGGTTCCGGAGGAGAGCGTGCCGTCATATGTTGTGTTGGGCATCGGAATTAATGTAAAGCATCAGTCGGTTCCGGAGGAGCTTAAGGATATCTTAGGTTGTCTGGAGGACAGTGGGAAGTCTGTTTCGAAAAACGACTTGATTGCAGCTGTCTGGGAAGAGTTCAGTGAGCTGTACCGAAACCTCTCTGCAGCGGCATATATGGAAGAATATAAAAAGCGTTCTGTTCTTTTGGGAAAAACGGTAACTTTATTTGTTCCGGAAGGAGAATATAAGGCTGTTGTTACGGATATTGATAAAGAGGGGCATTTGGAAATTGACAGGGACGGAGTAAAGCAAAAGCTGTCGTATGGTGAGGTTAGTGTAAGAATGTAACAGAAGAGAGGAAAATCGTTTGGAAAAGTCATCTGTAAAATTAGAAATGAATCAAACAGCAAAAGAGAAACCTCAAAAAAGCGCCAAAAATGCGAGGGATACAATTGTAGAATTGACAAAAGCAGCATTGTTTGCGGCAGTTTTTTGTATCTTGGCACCGCATACGGTTTATCTGCCGTTAAGTCCGGTCGGTATAACGCTCGGAAGCTTTTTGGTGTATCTGACCGGCATGCTGCTGGGAGCACGTCTCGGCTGTATCAGCCTGTTTCTTTATCTTTGCATGGGTTTTCTGGGGCTTCCGGTGTTTTCCGGCTACCGGGCGGGAGCTGCCGTATTATTCGGCCCGACCGGGGGATTTTTAATCGGATTTCTGCTGTGTGTTGCAATTGTGGGCTGGTTTGCAAAGAATTCTTCCGGAGGAAAAAGGGGGATGCTGCGGTTTTTACTGGGAATGCTGTTTGGAACAGCGGCATTGTACTTATTCGGAACCCTGTGGTTTAAGTTTATCTATGCAGAGGGGACGACTTTTGCGGAAGCGGTCAAAGCCTGTGTGCTTCCGTTCCTTCCGCTTGATGCGGTTAAGATTATTTTTGCAATGGTATTATATAAGCCGCTTCGGCGATTAAAGAGATATGTGTAAGAAAAGGATGGGAGTAAGAACTGAGGAGTTCTTGCGAAACGGCACCCGGTGTGATATGATAGTTGGCAGGGTGAATGAATACAGAAACGGAGAAACAGACTATGAAAATCAGTGAAGTGTACCAACAGAAAAAAACAGTGCTTTCCTTTGAGATTTTTCCGCCGAAGCGGGATACTACATTGAAGAGTATCGATGAGACTTTGGATGTGCTTTGCGGGCTGAAACCGGATTTTATCAGCGTGACGTTTGGCGCGGGAGGTTCTGCCACCAACAGTTTGACGGTGGGGCTGGCAAAGAAGATTAAAAAGGAATATGGAATTGAGCCGCTGGTGCATCTGACCTGTATTAACTATACAAAGGGAGAGATTCTTGCATTTACCGATGAATTGGCAGAGGCCGGGATTGAAAATGTGCTGGCACTTCGGGGAGATAAAAATCCGGAGATTTTGCCGAAGGAGGAGTTTTTCTATGCTTCAGAGCTTGTGAAGTTCCTAAAGGAAGAGCGCAGCGAGCTGTGTGTAGGAGGTGCCTGTTATCCGGAAGGTCATACGGAGGCGCCGGGAAAGGTAGAAGATATCCATAATTTAAAAAAGAAGGCTGAGGCGGGAGCCGAATTTTTAATTTCCCAGCTCTTTTTTGACAACGACATGTTTTACCGGTTTCGGGAAAATATGCAGATTGCGGATATCAAGCCTCCGGTTTCGGCAGGAATTATGCCGGTGATTAACCGGGCGCAGATTGAACGGATGGTGTCCTTATGCGGGGCATCCCTGCCGGAGAAGTTTAAGCGGATTTTACATAAGTATGAGTTTGAAAAAGAAGCATTGTTTGATGCGGGAATGGTGTATGCGGTAAACCAGATTGTGGACCTTGTGGCACATGATGTC
>JAQXOR010000043.1 GCA_029099805.1 Lachnospiraceae bacterium | reverse complement strand
AAGAGGTATACACCTCGCAGAACAAGGGAGGTGACGACGATGCCGAATAAAAAGGGTTCAAACGCAGAACTGCCGGAGGAAGCTATGGCAGGAAACGGAACGCCACAGGGCGGTCGTCCGAAAATGAAAAAGGGAATGCTGAAACGCCTGGTGAAGATGGTATTTCAGTTTTATCCGGTGCTGTTGCCGGTGGTTATTGTCTGCATTATCTTTTCGGCAGTGGTAAGTTCTATGCCGTCGCTGTTTATGCAGAATGTTATTGCAGTCATTGAAAAATACTATAAATCCGGGGACTGGGCTTTCGCAAAACCGGAAATTATGAAATGGGTACTGTGCCTTGGTTTTTTCTATGTGCTGTCCCTGATTTCCGCATTTGTTTACACTCAGCTCGGAGCGGTAATTACGCAGGGCTTCTTAAAGAAGCTGCGCTGCCGGATGTTTGACGGGATGCAGAATCTTCCGATAAAGTATTTTGACCGAAACAATCACGGCGATATTATGAGCTATTACACTAACGACGTCGATACGCTGCGTCAGCTGATTTCCCAGTCGCTGCCGAATCTGATTATTTCCGGCATTACGGTTGTGACTGTATTTTCCATTATGCTGTATTTCAGCATATGGATGGCATTGATTGTCGTGTGCGGCGTGATTACGATGACGATTGTAACGAAGAAAATCGGCGGAAATTCCGCAAAATACTTCCTGCGCCAGCAGAAGGCAATCGGAAAAGCGGAAGGTTATGTGGAAGAAATGATGAACGGGCAGAAGGTAATAAAGGTATTCTGCCATGAGGAACAGAGTGGAAAGGATTTTGATGCGATTAACGAAGCTCTTTATGAGGATGCCAAGAAAGCAAATCAGTATGCCAATATGCTGATGCCGATTTTAAATAATATCGGAAATGTGCTTTATGTAGTAGTGGCGCTTGCGGGCGGCTTGTTCCTGTTAAATGATGTACCGAATATCGGTCTTTCCGGGATGGCATTTTCGATTAGTATTATTGTGCCGTTCCTTAATATGACGAAGCAGTTTACCGGAAATATCAGCCAGGTTTCCCAGCAGTTGAATGCTGTGATTATGGGTATGGCGGGTGCAGAGCGTATCTTTGACCTGATTGACCAGAAACCGGAAGTAGATGACGGATATGTCACACTCGTCAATGCGGTGGTCGCACCGGACGGTACGATTACAGAGAGCAAAAAGCGTACCGGTACCTGGGCATGGAAGCATCCGCATCAGGCGGATGGGAGCGTGACCTATACGCTTCTTCGCGGAGATGTTCGCCTGAATGAAGTCGATTTCGGCTACGATGAGGATAAGATGGTATTGCATAATGTTTCCGTATTTGCGGAGCCGGGACAAAAGGTAGCGTTTGTAGGTGCAACCGGTGCAGGAAAGACGACGATTACAAATCTGATTAATCGCTTCTATGATATTGCAGACGGAAAAATCCGTTATGACGGCATTAATATTAACAAGATTAAGAAGGCCGATTTAAGGCGTTCGCTCGGAATTGTTTTGCAGGAGACAAATCTGTTTACCGGTACGGTGATGGAGAATATCCGCTACGGTAAGCTGGATGCAACGGATGAGGAATGTATTGCGGCAGCAAGGCTTGCCGGTGCGGATGATTTTATTACCCGTCTGCCGGAAGGATATCAGACCATGTTAACCGGGAACGGTGCAAATCTTTCGCAGGGGCAGCGGCAGCTGCTTGCAATCGCAAGGGCAGCGGTTGCGGACCCGCCGGTCATGATTCTTGATGAGGCAACGTCCTCTATTGATACAAGAACGGAGGCGATTGTACAAAAGGGTATGGATTCTTTGATGGAAGGACGTACCGTATTTGTCATTGCACACCGTTTGTCCACTGTAAAAAACTCGGATGTGATTATGGTACTTGACCACGGCTCTATTATCGAGCGGGGCAATCATGAAAAGCTGATTGCGGAAAAGGGAACGTATTACCGCCTTTATACAGGAGCATTTGAACTGGAATAAGATTTAGCCGAAGGGTCTATCGTGCAAAGTACAAATGGCGCGATTCCCGCTCTTGCGATATGGTGGATAAATAATAAAGATGCCACCCCCTTATCATTTTTCTCAAAGCGCAACGCTTCGTCGAACTTCCTCTAACTGGTTCTAAACGTCTCTCAGGAGCGACCTCGAGACTTAGAACCGGTAAGAGGCGATTTTGACTCAGCTAAAAACGCGGCCCTTCGGGCAAATTCAAAAAATGATAAGGGGGTGGCATCTTTTATTTATTTGGATGGATTCATCCATTCGTCCCTTAATAAGCTGTACATACAGGCATCTACAATGCCTTTATTGCTAAAATCGGCCTGCCTTAAGGTGCCTTCGTATTTTAACCCGCATTTTTTCATAACACTACCTGAATGCGGGTTATGAGGGTCGTGCTGTGATTCTATTCGATTTGCCCCGACCTCCTGAAACAAATAAGGTATAATTGCTGCAAAAGCTTCACTGGTTATCCCCTGATGCCACCACTTACTGCCAATGCAGTAGCCAATGTGCAGTATATTCAAGGAATCATTTCTGTCAACAACCGATATTGTTCCGATAGGTTCGTGTAGTTCCTTTAGCTCGATTGCCCACTGATAGTAATCCTCCTTTTCACTTTCCGTAACCCAGTCCTTGATTACCCGTTCCGTTACGGATATGTCTGTGTGTGTTGGCCATCGTAAATATTCGGTAACTTTATCATCGGAGGTCCAGTTATGAAATGCAGCCTTAGCATCTTCATTCGTAAATTTTCTTAAAATCAATCGTTTTGTTTCCAGTGTTTTTGTTCCTTTGTGTACCATAGTTGATTGCCTCCATACAAGAAAAATGAGAAGTCCTGTTTTCATGCTAATGATAGCATGAATCTGTGGAAAAGTATACTGTTCATTTCTTGGAGAGAATATGAGATGCGGTATTGTACAAAACATAACAAAAAATGTTGTTGGAAGCGAGAAAAATGTACAAACTGCTCAGTTTTGGAGGAGGTGAATACTGGGAAGCGGTAAAGTGTCATAAAAATGTTACAAATAATTGTAAATTTTTTAAAAAAATACTTTACAAATTGTACAAAAAATGTTAACATACAAATTACGAGAAAGGAGGTATTTTGCTATGAGCAAAAAGCTAAAGGGTTTACTGTTAGCATTAGTAGTATGCTTACAGGCAGTTGTACCGGTTGCAAGAGCAGAGGCGGCGACCGTATTGTACAACAACGCAACCGGTAGCGAGGGGCGCTACAATTACGAGTTGTGGAAAGATTACGGCGACACCAGCATGACGTTGAAGGGCAACGGTCTTTTCGAATGCTGGTGGCAGAACATCGGAAATGTATTATTCCGAAAGGGCGTGAAGTGGGATTGTACAAAGACCTACTCTCAGCTTGGCAACATTACGGTAAGCTATGGTGTAGACTACCAGCCGAACGGAAATTCGTATCTTTGTGTATACGGGTGGTGCAGAAATCCGTTGGTTGAGTATTACATCGTAGACTGTTGGGGAACCTGGCGTCCGCCGGGAGCAACCTCTAAGGGAACCATTACCGTAGACGGTGCAACCTATGATGTATACGAGACCACTCGTGTAAATCAGCCGTCCATCGACGGTAACACCACCTTCCAACAGTACTGGAGTGTACGCCAGAGTAAGCGTACCAGCGGTACCATTTCCGTAACTGAGCACTTTAAGGCTTGGGAGCGTATGGGAATGAAGATGGGTCTCATGTATGAGGCAGCATTTAACGTAGAAGGTTATCAGAGCAGCGGATGGGCTGATGTTTATAAGCTTGATATTACTGTTGGTGGCAGCAGCTCTTCCGGCAGTAGTTCTTCCGGCGACAGCGCAAGCAGCGCACCGGGAACCAATAAGGGTACGGAAATTGAATGTGAGAGCATGACCAAGTCCGGTCAGTATACCGGAACAATCAGCAATCCGTTTAACGGTGTTGCACTTTACGCAAACGATGATGCAGTATCTACTACAGTGAATTTCACTTCCGGAACTCATGATTTCACTTTGAGAGGTGCATCGAACAATGACAATCTGGCAAAGGTTGATTTGTTAATTGGTGGACAGAATAAGGGTACGTTCTATTTCGGCGATGCCAATACCGCTGAATATACCATTAAGAATGTGTCTCACGGCACGGGAAATCAGAAGGTTGAGTTAAAGGTAACCGCAGATGACGGACAGTGGGATGCATATGCTGATTGCCTGATCATCGGTGGCAGTGGGGTATCGACCGGAAGTAACACCGGCAGTAATACCGGAAATACCGGAAGTAATACCGGAAATACCGGAACAAGCACAGCTACCACAAAGCAGTGTGAGGATATGACCAAGTCCGGTCAGTATACCGGAACAATCAGCAATCCGTTTAACGGTGTTGCATTATATGCAAATAATGATGCGGTATCCTATACCCAGTATTTCTCGGAAGGCAGCCATGATTTCACCTTAAGAGGTGCATCCAATGGCGACAATATGGCAAGAGTAGACCTGGTAATCGGAAACGAGACAAAGGGAACCTTCTACTTCGGTGATGCAAATGTTGCCGAGTACACCATTTCC
>JAQXOR010000042.1 GCA_029099805.1 Lachnospiraceae bacterium | reverse complement strand
TTGTAAACGCAGCAGCGCATGGTGGGCTTTTTGCCGGGGACAATGGTCTTGGGAATATCAAAGGCCTCTTGCGCCAGCGTGTCATCCCAGGCATGGCGGGCAACCTCACGCAGCACCTTATATTTCAGGTGCTGTACCTTTGTATCAAATTTTCTCATATGCCTCTCCTTAGAAATAACTAACCTTAATGCGTTTTCCCATCTGTTTCAGACAGGCCGACAGCTCCTTCACAAGATTCATCTTGATGTTAAAATTAATCGGCAGGTCCGGATTCTGATGAGCCGGATTAACTGCCCGTCCCACATAGAAATTGATATCCGTTGCCTCCTCAAACAACAGGCGGCAAATCAGGGCTGCCCCGTCACGTCTTACACTCCATTCCTCATAATGCTCATTGTCTGCCAGATAGTCCCTTGCGTACTCAAGCACCTTGTTTACCGTAATAACCCCTTCCGTAACAAGGTCAACACCCTCGATTTCCGCAATCGGCGGAACATCCGAACGCTCGAAATTGAGAGTCGCACGAAGAGGCTTTCCGAGATACTTGGCAGCAATAGAGGAGGTAGTTCCGCCGCAAATAATATGCTTGCCCTCCTTTGAGAAGAATAGCGACATCATCCGGTCACAATCATCACGATTGGAGGGAGGTCCGAATAAGAGATTCATCGGTTCTCTCTTTCTGACACGTACCACACAGGCGGTTGTATCATCCCCGGGACGGTTTCCATACAGCTTATTACACTCATCCACCAAAATCGTCGAGAGAGTTTTTGCCGTATACCCCGCCGGTGCCAGCGTCTGCATAAAGCTTGCGATATCCTCTCGCTTCCAGCCGAAATTATATGCTGTACCGATTCCGGCATGCGGACATCCGTCACTCATTGCAATAAATATATCATTCTCCTGCAGCTTTATCTCCGACTTATAGATTTTCTTACCGCCGATATTCATCTCTGTTTTCGGATATTCAAATATCTCCTCATTCCGAATCAGGATTACATGAGGATTATCATACTGAATTACTTCCGCATACTGGTTCTGAATCATATGAAGAATCGTAAAAGTGGAGTACGCCACACCTCTTGACGAGCACACCGGCAGCGTTGCCGCAATAGTAGCTACACATTCCTCAAGCGGCAGTCCCTCTGCCATCATCGTTGAGATAATCTTGGAGGTCAGAGTGGAAAGAATACTTGCCTTCACACCGCTCCCAAGACCGTCTGCCAGAACAATGACCGTTGAATTTTCCCCCTGCTCTACGATATCCACATGGTCTCCGCAGAGCTGCTCTCCGTAATGATTAATACTTTTATAGCCGATGTCTGTACACAAATCATTCATCTGCAATCGACTCCTTTAATTTTGCAAGTGCTATCTTCGTTTCTGCTGCGGTTTCTCCGAGAAGCGATGCAATTTCCTGCACAATACGCATCTGTTTATCTACTACCTTATCCGCAACCTCTACCGTACGCCGACTGATTTCTTCCTTCTTTTCGCGTTCGCTCTCTTCATCCGTAACATCACGCATAATGCAGATTAACATACAGGATTCTTTATCATGAACAACCGTCTGCTCTACGTAACGCTTATACTCTGCCAGATATACACGTTGGTTTTTCACGTCCTTACCGGTACGCAATACCTGCATAAAAACTTCCGGGTCCAAAATACGGATTACCTGGTCTCCCAGCACGTCCGAAGCAGAACGAATATTCATAATCCTTTGTGCGGCCGCATTAATCTGCTGCACCTCAAGATTTTCATTCAGTACAAAAAGTCCGTTTGGTGTATTTTTTACAATTGCATCGGAAAAGCTCTCTGCCTTGTCCTTTAAAAACGGCAGACACATGGAAATTTCCGCTTTTCCCTGATAGATTGCGATTGCCTTTTCACGACAGGTATTGTATCCGCAGGACCCGCAGTTCAGCTCCTGCGACGGCTTGAACTTGCCCATCTGGCGAAGAATTCCGGCAATTTCGGTTTCGGACGGCATCTGGGAACGCCGTTCAATAAACTCAAACCCTTTCTTCAATGAAACAAGCTCCGGCTGCTCCACATTAAAATCCTTCTCTCCCGCATACTTTGCTACTGCCATATAATCCTTTACCGGAGAACGATGATACTTTTCCATAACGGGACCACCGATGCAGCTTCCGACACATGCGGACATTTCAATAAAGCAGTTATGTATCTTTCCGCTTTCAATATCCTTAAGTGCGGCAATGCAGTTCTCCACACCGTCGATTGCCATATAGGTATAGTCCGGTGCATCCTGTGCCATTGTTTTTAAGATACCGCCTGTTGTCGGGAAAAATCTTGCACGGCTTTCGGGGGTTGCTTTCACTTCCTGAACAAGCTCAATCTTTTCCTCATCCAGCCAGTTGGTAAGCTCTTCAAAAGTCAATACCGCATCCACAATTCCTGCATAATGCTCTGCCTCATCCTTTTTGGCAACACATGGTCCGATAAATACAGTCTTGGCATCCGGATGCTTCTTTTTAATCTCCTTACAATGTGCCTGCATCGGAGAAACAACATCGGCAAGATAAACCAACAGCTGCGGATAATACTTCTGAATCAGAAGATTTACGGAATGACAGCAGGAAGAAATCAAAACATCCCTCTGCTCTTCCTTTAAAATACGCTCATATTCCCGCTTAACCATTGTTGCTCCGATTGCCGTTTCTTCCACATCAGCAAAGCCGAGCTTTTTCAAGGCTTCTCTCATTTTTTCAATTCCAACACCGTCATAATTCGCAATAAAAGATGGTGCCAGACTCACATAGACCGGTGCACCGCTTTGCAACAGAACCTTTACTTTTTCTGTCTCATCTACAATTTCTTTTGCATTCTGCGGGCATACTACAAAACAATGACCGCACAGGATACACTCATTTCCAATGATATGTGCCTGATCGCCCGAAAAACGGATCGACTTTACCGGGCAATACCTGATACACTTATAGCAATTTTTACAATTCGATTTTTTCAGAGTTAAACAGTTCGGCATACGCTCTTACTCCTTTATGCGTTTAATTTCGCAAGTACCTTATCCTTAAAAAACTCTTCAAATGTTTCCTTAATCACGCCGGTATATACATCCTCATCAATCTGAACAGTTACGCCAACGCGATTACACTTGCCGATACAGAAACTGCCGGCAAGTGTAATTTCGTTCTCCAGATGATATGTTTCCACGGCTTTTTGAAAGAGCTCCACAATTTCCTCAGACCCCTTCAAGTGGCAGGAACTGCCCACACAAACCTGAATAATCATATATTTCACACCTTTGCTAAAACATGTTTTTCAAAGAATTCCGCTGTGGAATCCGGAGCTACGGAGTAGAATTCGTCATCTACCGTCACACAGACACCCTTCTGACAATTTCCCATACAGAAGGTTCCCCCAAGCTCGACTTTGTCGCCCAGGCTGTTCTCATTAATCAGGAACTGAAGCTGTTCTACCACCTGGCGGGAGCCCTTAATATGACAGGATGAACCGATACATACTGTAATTTTCATGCCTCTCTTCTCCTTATTCGTAATCAACAACGTCTACCCAGCTAAGAAGGAATTCCCGTTCCTTCTCATTGCCCTTTACGGACTGGGAAGCCGCAACAATCGGCATCCATTTCTGTACATACTGTTTTGCGGTATTACTCTTTTTGCAGAACAAATCAAGATATTTCTTTGCTCCCTCGATATCACCTTCCAGCCAGAACAAAAGATACGTTCTTGCCGCATCCGCAGAAGCATTCCCCTGGGTCACATGCGCCCAGTCAATGATATACGGAACACCTTCCTCGGTTATAATAACGTTAGACGGATTGAAGTCACCATGACAAACCTTGTTATGCTTCGGCATGCCCTCCAGACGGGTGTGCAAATCGTAACGTGTCGTAGCATCTAACTCCGCCTTGCTGATTTTACTGTTCATCTTGTCCTTTAACTTATTTAATAACGGGCAGGTAGTCGCGTGTACCTTCAGCTGCAACTCTACGAACAACTCCAGATATTCCTCCTTCTTTTCCGGATTTTCCTGCATCAGCTGGGCAAGTGTCTTTCCGTTGATATACTCGGAAATAATTGCCCACTTCCCGTCAATCATCGTTACCTCGGAAATCTTTGGGATATTCAACCCTGTCTCCTCAATTCTGGCCTGATTCAGTGCTTCGTTCAGCACATCCGCCTTGGAATAATCTTCATTAAATACCTTTACACATTTGTCCCCGTCACGATATACGGTCTTATTGTTTCTTACTGCAATGACTCTGTCCAGTTTCATACCTTTTCTCCTCCTTACAGGTTTTTATTAATTCCATTCTTTGCTCTGCGGAAACTCTGCTTAATATCAGTCTTATCAACACCCTCGGATAACTGACGCTCATCCGGAGTTTTCGGCTCGGTAAAAGTCTTTCCGTAGTATGCATTTAAATACATCTGCTTGATTTCACTCATGAGCGGATAACGAGGATTTGCACCGGTACACTGATCGTCAAATGCCTGCTCGGTCATTGCGTCAAGTCTTGCAAGGAAATCCTTCTCATCTGCAACATAATCCTTAATCGTAGGCTTGATTCCCACCTTTGCCTTTAACTCATCCAGCGCCTTGATAAGATTCTCAAGCTTTTCGCTGTCATTCTTACCCTTAATTCCAAGATAATCGGCAACCTCTGCATAGCGTGCAAGAGTATGCGGGTGGTCGTACTGGGAGAAGGTACCCATCTTTACCGGAGTCTCCGCTGCGTTGAAACGAAGTACCTCATCAATCATAAGCGCATTTGCAACGCCGTGCGGCAGATGATGGAATGCACCGAGCTTGTGTGCCATGGAGTGGCATACACCAAGGAATGCATTTGCGAATGCCATACCGGCCATAGTAGCCGCATTTGCCATCTTTTCTCTTGCCTCTACATCATTCTGTCCGTTCTCATATGCTCTCGGGAGATACTCAAAAATTACCTTCAGTGCACGAAGTGCAAGACCGTCGGTATAATCGGTTGCAAGCATGGAAGCATATGCCTCAAGCGCATGAGTTACGGCATCAATACCGGATGCTGCGGTCAGTCCCTTCGGAGCGGTCATATGGAAATCGGTATCAATGATTGCCATATTCGGAAGTAATTCATAATCAGCAAGCGGATACTTAACCCCTGTCTTCTCATCGGTAATAACCGCAAACGGTGTAACCTCGGAGCCGGTACCTGCGGAGGTCGGGATTGCAATAAAGTATGCCTTCTCGCCCATCTTCGG
>JAQXOR010000041.1 GCA_029099805.1 Lachnospiraceae bacterium | reverse complement strand
GTAACAGGTGGCAGCGGTTGCTTTTTTACGATATTGTTTTTCTACGAAGGAAGCAACACTTTTATGCATGGCACAGTCTTCGAGCGGAAGATAATAGTAGTCGGCCGGATTCGGGTAAAAATGCTTTAGTTCTCTTTCTGATACCGGAAGAGACAGAACCAGACCCCCGGTTTCGGTTAGGGAGAGCTCAGGTCCGGCAGATTCCCATGGTATGGAAAAAGAAAGCCTTTTTTTTAATGAAAATGGCAGCTGATAGGTAAGTGTGAGGGCATTTGGGCACCCGGTGTCTGTAGCGGTAAGGTCATAGGAACATAGGGAATCCTTAGTGATAACCGTGCCCAGATTTTGCAATAAAAGCAGGATTGTGAGAGACGGAAGGTTTTTTACATCCTCCGCATTATGGAGCAGTAAAACGTGTCTAAGTGCGGTTTCCTCCTGTTCTTTACTATTTCCCGTCAGACTGTTCAAATGATGCAGTCCTAAAAACTTTGCATATACCTCGATTAAGTCTCCACCGGAAAAAATATCCGCGCGGGGAAACCCAAAGAATTCTTCCATCGTCTTTAATTTCAGATTCGGCAGGGAAAACAGAGACTTTCTGTTACGTGCCACGCTGTACAGGTCAAGGCTTTCCAAATCGGAAAGCGGACTGCTTATGCAATGTCTTTTTGCTTTTTTTTCCAGAAAAGGAAGATCAAAGACGGTCCCGTTATAATGAACTATTAGGTCATATTCCTGTACCTTTTCGAAAAAAATACGCAGTAATTCTTTTTCCTCCGACGGTTCGGTGCAGAGCCACTGGGAAAGATAATACGTGCCTTCTTCTTCATAAGCACATCCAATCAGATACACGTAAGAGCTCTGTGCGGACAATCCGGTGGTTTCAATATCAAAATAAATTGCCTTTTTCTCACGATATGCGGGAGAAAGGTAAGGATAAAAATCCGGAAGAAAAGGTGTAGTTAACGTAATCATATCTGAACTCCTTATATAAAGCCCCGCAGAGAGAACCCAGGGATACTATGAGTATAGTTTATCATAAAACAGAAAAAAAGAATAGTAGACAATCTATATGCAATGCGTTAAACTATAGTTGATGAAACCGGGCAGCATATTCCATTTTGGAAGAGAGTATGATACAATACTTATACCAATAGTTTTGGCTACGAGGTGACTACAGATGAAAAATAAAAAGATTTTCTATGTTTTATTAATCACAGTCTGCGCTGTTCTGTTCACTACGATGATAGGTGCAATCGGAATCAGAACAGCTGTGAATATATCAAAGGAAAATGCCCTGAATGAGTTGAGACTCGAATCTATGGAGTTTTGTTATGATTTCGATGCTAAAATCAGTAGTATCGAACAGGCCGTGCATACGATTGAAGCCATGGCAATCTATCATATGGATGATTTTGAGCGGTTTAAGAAAGACCCGGATTATGTGGATGCCTATACGGAGGGGATGTATGAAAGAATCCGTTATATTGCGGAACAGACGC
This sequence comes from Lachnospiraceae bacterium, assembly GCA_029099805.1. Classification (GTDB taxonomy): domain Bacteria; phylum Bacillota; class Clostridia; order Lachnospirales; family Lachnospiraceae; genus SIG307. The sequence continues at coordinate 9,367 of JAQXOR010000041.1, read as the reverse complement.
AGGGGATATTATCTGTTTATATAAGATACAATAAAGAATTTGCATACCCGACCAGCGGATGTTTTCTGGTGCGGGAGAATGGAACGGGAGAGTTAAAAGAGTATCCGGTTACGGATTTATCGACAAATGAAGACCTGAATATGACGTGGTATGATACACCGGTGAAACTGGGAGAGCCGGTCTGGCTTGCACCCTACGACAATAACTATATTAATCAGGATATGATGTCGTATGTGACCCCGTATTATGTGAATGGGGAACTGGCAGGTATCATCGGTATGGATATTCAGTATGAATATATTGAGGAAATGATATCCGCAATCAGTACACATGACAGTGGATTTGCATTTCTTACAGATGAGGATGGAAATGTAATTGTACATAAGAATTATGAATTGTATGATGCGGCATTTAATAGTGAAGAAATACTGCGCCTTCAGGAAAAAGCGCGGAGCGAGATAAATTCGAAGCCGGCTCTTCGGGGGGATACTTATGTGTTTACGAGGACAAAAAACGGATTGATACTCTGTCTGTCCGTGCCGAATAAGGAGATTTATAAAGTAAGTAACAAACTGTTCTTTGCGGTTCTGTTTATTGAAATTGCAGCTGTGTTTGTGATTGTTCTGATTTCCACGCTGATTATCAGAGAGCTGTACCGGTTATCGGAAGTGGATGAACTGACAGGGTCCCATAACAGAAAGTATTTTATTCGGTTTTATCAGGGACTAAAACGGGATGAGATTGACGCTTATATGCTGTTTATCTTTGATATCGATCATTTTAAAAACATCAATGACAGTTTCGGGCATAATGCCGGTGATAAAGCAATTATTGATGTCTCAAAACTTTCCGGAGAATTTGTCGGAAAGAACGGGATTGTTGCAAGATGGGGCGGAGATGAGTTTATCGGAGTGATAAAAAAGGAATATGCCGTCCTGGTACTGAATGAGTTTCGAAAAGCACTGGAAAAGAGGACAGATGAGGTCTACGGAAAAATAACAATCAGTGCGGGGATTGCAGCGCTTGGGATTGCACCGGAATTGTCGGAGGTGTGTGAGCTTGTAGATAAGGCACTGTATGATTCAAAGCGAAACGGCAGAAACAAAGTGACTGAATATACACTGGAGATAAATGCATGATACCGGTATCGGCAGGAAGAAAAGCAAAAAACGCTATTCCATATGTGAAGGGGTTATGGTATACTATCTTTGTTGAAGTACATCCATAGAGAGGTGAACACATGAAGCTGAATCAGTGTAAATATTGCGGCAGGATGTTTAAGAGTCCGGATGTTCGTGTGGTTTGCAATGCCTGTAAGGAGATTGATGAGGCATTATTCAGCAGTATCGAGGCATATCTGAAAAAGTATCCGAACAGCAACGCGATTCAGATAGCGGAGGGCTTGGAAATCCCTACATTTGAGGTCGTACGGTTTATTGATGAGGGGAGATTACAGTTTTCCAAGGGAAAGTTTGAAAGATTGAAATAGTACGAGGTGACAGAAGTGATTGCATATATTAGAGGAGTATTCGCTGAGGCCGACGGCAATATGGTTATTCTGGAGACCGCAGGAGGAATTGCCTATGAGGTTGCAGTGATGTCGGCGGATTTGGACAAGCTTCCGGCACAGGGAGAAGAGCTGAAGCTTTATACGTATCTGCAGGTAAAGGAAGATGGAGTGGCTTTGTACGGGTTCTTTTCCAAACAGGATTTGACAATATTTAAGCTGCTCATTACAGTTAGTGGTATTGGTCCGAAGCTGGGACTCGGTATTCTTTCTTCCATTGGAGCAGATGAGTTGCGTATGGCAGTGATTTCAGAGGATGCAGACAGACTTTCGGCGGCACCCGGTGTCGGCAAGAAGACGGCGGGACGTCTGGTGATAGAATTAAAGGATAAGATTATGGCACTTTCCACATCCTTTGCGGAAGAGTTTGCAGAAAGCAGCATGGAGCCTGCGGGCTCCGAACCTTTAGAGAATAAACAGCTTCGTGAGAATGCATTACAGGTATTGATTGCACTTGGCTATGCGCAGAAGGAAGCGGTAAAGGCAGTGAAGGCGGTAGAGATTACAGACGGTATGACCGATGATGAGATGGTGCGTTTGAGTCTGCGACAGCTCGGATAGTGGTGTCCGTGGCAGAAGAAATCGGAAGGTAGAAGGTAGGTATGGCAAAACGACTGATTACGACAGAGGCATTGGGGGATGAGAAGAAAAGCGAAGCCGGACTTCGCCCGCGGATGCTGCAGGATTATATCGGACAGACAAAGGTCAGAGAGATGTTAAAGATATATATTGAGGCGGCAAAGGAGCGGAATGAAACGCTGGATCATGTGCTGTTCTTCGGCCCTCCGGGACTCGGCAAAACAACTCTCGCCGGTATTATTGCAAATGAAATGGGAGTGAATATCCGTACAACAGCGGGACCTGCCATTGAGAAGCCGGGAGACATGGCATCTATTTTATATAAGCTGAATGAGGGAGATGTGCTTTTTATTGATGAGATACACCGGATTCCGAGGCAGGTAGAGGAGTTTTTGTATTCCGCCATGGAGGATTTTTCCATGGATGTGTTAATTGGACAAGGTGCCAGTGCGGTCTCCAAGCATTTTTCTTTGCCGCATTTCACGCTTGTTGGGGCAACGACCCGTGCGGGAATGCTTACGGCACCGCTCAGAGATCGTTTTGGTGTGGTGACGCGCCTGGAGTTTTATTCGGATGAGGAATTAAAGCAGATTGTAAAGCGTTCTGCCGGTGTGCTGCAGGTGGAGATTGAGGAGCTGGGAGCGCTGGAAATAGCCAGACGTTCCAGGGGAACGCCTCGTCTTGCCAATCGTTTTCTAAAACGGGTGCGGGATTATGCCCAGGTTGTCGGTGACGGTGTGATTACAAAGGAACTGGCGGATAAAGCGCTGGATTTACTTGAGGTGGATAAGGAAGGCTTAGACCACATTGACCGCAGAGTACTTACTGCGATGATAGAGAAGTTTCATGGCGGTCCGGTAGGTCTGGAAGCAGTTGCAGTCAGTATCGGAGAGGATGCCGGCACCATAGAAGAGGTGTACGAGCCGTTTCTTGTTCAGAACGGGTTTGTGGCACGTACTCCGAGAGGAAGAATTGTTTTGCCAAAGGCATATCGCCATATCGGATTACCGGAGCCGGAGACGGATACTGCAGATTAATCAGGAGGATGCACAATGAATAAAAAAAACGGAGTTGAAGTGATTATCAACGGAAAACGGGTTAGCCTCGGCGGTTATGAAAGTGAAGAATATTTGCAGCGTGTGGCATCGTACCTGAATGCAAAGTACAATGAATTGAAGCAGATGGATTCCTATCGTGCGCTTGATCTGGAAATGAAAAATATGTATCTGCAGCTCAATCTTGCGGATGATTATTTTAAGTTGAAAAAGCAGATGGAAGAAACCAATGGGGATTCCGAAGCAAAGAGCGGTGAAATCTTTGATTTAAAGCATGAGGTTATTACAACGCAGACAAAGCTTGAGGCTGCACAAAGAGAGATTGAGGCACTTAAGAAGGAAAATCTGGAAGCACAGAAACGCATTATACGGTTGGAAACCGAGTTAGAGGGATATCATGGAAAAGCCTGAGATTTTGGCTCCGGCAGGCAGTATGGAGGCGTTAAGGGCCTCCATTTGTGCGGGTGCGGATGCTGTATACATGGGAGGGAGCAGCTTTGGGGCAAGAGCATATGCGGATAATCCGGATGCGGAAGAAATGTTAGAAGCCATCCGGTATGTGCACTTGCGCGGAAAGCGTTTGTATCTTACGGTGAATACGCTGGTAAAGGAGCAGGAATTTGAAGCATTGTATCAGTTCCTGGCGCCGTACTATGAGGCTGGTCTGGATGCAGCCATTGTACAGGATGTGGGGGTACTGCATTTTCTGGCAAAGGAGTTTCCGGACCTTTCTTTGCATGCCAGTACACAGATGACGCTGACCGCGTCGGAGGGAATACGCCTGTTTGAAAAATACCCGGTAACTCGTCTGGTGCCGGCAAGAGAACTGTCGATACCGGAAATAAAGGACATCTGTGAGAAGAGTGGAAAAGAAGTAGAAATATTTGTGCACGGTGCCTTGTGTTATTCCTATTCCGGACAGTGTCTGATGAGCAGTATGATTGGCGGAAGAAGCGGAAATCGCGGACGTTGTGCCCAACCGTGCCGGATGGAGTATGTCAGTGAAGAAAAGGGGAAGAAATATTGGCTCAGTCCCAAGGATTTGTGCGGGCTTTCCCTCTTGCCGGAGCTGATTCAGACCGGTGCAGCGTCATTTAAGATTGAAGGCAGAATGAAGCGACCGGAGTATGCGGCAGCGGTGACGGCGGCTTACCGTAAATTTACGGATTTGTATGTTACCCTCGGTAAAGAGGGATATGACAGGTATATAAAAGAACATCCGAATCTTTTGGCGGAGGAAACGGAACGGCTGGCAGATATCTATAACAGAGGCGGGTTTACGAACGGCTGTTTTCTTCGCCACAACAGTGCAGAGCTGATGTCGGTAAATCGTCCGGGACATTTCGGTGTACCGGTAGGGGAAGTGGTTTCCGGAGGAAAAGGAGCAGCCGTCATCCGGTTAACAAAGGACGTTTATCCGCAGGATGTTGTTGAACTTCGGAGAGAATCGGAGAGAGAATCCGGCACTGCCGGGTATTATGAATATACACTGGGGAGCGGAGCATTACAGGGAGCTAAGATAAAGGCAAAGTTACTTCCGCAGCTGCAGGCGAAACCGGGGGACAGAGTATACCGCATGAGAAATTCCGGATTGCTGGAGGAACTGGCGGAATGTTATTGTAAGAACGAATTACGGGTTCCGGTAACCGGGGTATTTTATGCGGGCGCAGGTGAAGTGTGTACGTTAGAAGTATCTGCAACGGCAGGCAGTGTTTTACCTCCGGTGTCGTTTCCGAAGCAGAGCAAAGAGCGGATTTCTGTCTGCAGTGAGGGCTTTCTGTGTGAAAGGGCGGGAAAACTTCCGGCAACGGAAGAGTCTGTACGCAAGCAGCTGGAAAAGACAGGAAATGAGCCCTTTTTCTTTGAAAAGCTGAAAATTATTCTGAAGGATGATGTGTTTTTACCAAACGGTCTTTTGAATGAATTGCGTCGGACGGTACTTGCAATGCTTTCGGAGGCAATCTCCGAAAGGTACAGACGGACGGAGCGGAAGCAGGCTGCGAATGTTATACCTGAGGATTTTGGAGAGATAACCCGGATAAACGGGAGACCTTTTCTGGATTGTATCGTAAGTACGAAGGAACAGGCAGAAATTGCGGGAAAGGACATTGAGGTTCGCCGGATTTATCTGGATTTTACCGACAGAAGTATGCATGCACTGTGCGAATATGCAGGGGAACTTCGACAATCGGGAAAAGAAGTGTGGGTATGTTTACCGAGGATATGCAGAAAAAAGACACTGGAACGGATTGCGGCGGAGTTTGACAGACTGAAAACGAGTTTTGACGGATATCTGATTCGGAATTACGATACTTTGTCCATGGTAATGAAGCTGGATAGTGAGTGGAAGAAACGGTGTGTACTGGATTATACTATGTATGTTATGAACCGGGAGGCAAAGACGTTTTATCGGAGATTGTTCGGCAGACTTGACGGTGTTCTTACAGCACCGCAGGAATTATCCGGAAAAGAGTTAAAAGAGCTCGGAATCAGAGAAATGACAATGGTGCTGTATGGCAGGATTCCGCTTATGGTATCAACACACTGTGTAAAGAAGACCATGGGTTTATGTAAGGGAAACGGTGAAACGCAAAAAGAAGCGGGAAAAGCGGTGGTTTTGACGGACCGGGTAGGGAAGAAACTTCCGGTCAGACAAAATTGCAGTGAATGTTACAATTTGATTTATAATCCGGAATGTCTTTCCTTACTTGATATAAAAGAAGAGATAGAGAGCATGTATCCATTTGCCTTTCGTTTGGACTTTTCCTTTGAATCGGCGGAGGAAACAAAGAGAGTCCTGCAGGGCGTAACAGAAGGAAAAGGTTCGTTGACAGGAGCGGGCTATACCAGGGGGCATTTTAAAAGAGGGGTGGAATAAATGGAAACGGCATTTCTTGCTTTGGTAAATTATCTATTGGTGGGTCTTTTGATTGCATATAATGTGCAGGCATTTCTTGCTGTCCGGAAAAAGGGCGAGGTGCGTGCAAAAGCAGCTCGAATTGCCGGGAAGGCAGAAATTACAGCTATTTTTGTGCTGTGCTATTTTGTGCTGTATCTCAGAACCGGTTCGGTGAGATATCTTTTTTTTCTCATCATTCAGCTTGCGGCATATAGTATCATTACCTTTGTTTACAGCCGGTTGTATCCGAAATTATCGGAGCTTTTGTTTGACAATATGCTTCTACTGCTTGGGGTGGGCTCGGTGATGCTTGCCAGACTTGATTTTAACGGGGCGGTACGCCAGTTTGTCATTGTTGCGGCAGCTCTTTTACTGGCACTGTTTATTCCGGCATTTATTCGGGCGATGCACCGTATCGAACGATATGGATATGTGTACCTCGGACTCGGAATTACAGTGCTGCTGTTCGTATTTTTCTTTGCGGGAGAGAGGCTTGGTGCACGAATCTGGGTAAAAATGTTCGGAATTGCAATGCAGCCCTTTGAGTTTGTAAAGCTTTTGTTTATTTTCGGCTGTGCTGCAGTATTGTTGCGCGCAAAATCCCGGCGAGGTGTTCTGATGGGGCTCTTGCTTGCCGGAGTACACATACTGATAATGGTTGCTTCCAATGATCTTGGGGGAGCATTACTATTTGCGGTTGTAGTATGGGTTTTACTTTATTGTACAAGCGGAAGAAAAAGCTGGGTTTTCGGCGGTGCCGCAGCGGCAGGAGTTGCATGCTTCCTGGCATATCGTTTGTTTTCCCACGTTCAGGTGCGAGTTCTTGCATGGAAAGACCCGTTTGCAGTGGTGGACAATGAAGGATATCAGCTGGCACAGTCCTTATTTGCCATCGGGAACGGCGGCTTTTTCGGAACCGGCTTAATGAAGGGAGCGCCGGAACAAATACCGGTAGTGACGACGGATTACATTTTTTCAGCAGTATGCGAAGAACTTGGGGCATTTTTTGCACTGGGACTGTTGGCAGTATATCTTCATTGTATGTGGCTGTTAATCCGCATGGCGTCAAGGTTCTCTGAGGACTACTACCGCCTTGTATTTACCGGGTTTGCGGCAATGTTTACGACGCAGGTTTTTCTTAACGTAGGCGGAGTGACCAGAATGCTGCCGTCAACAGGGGTTCCGCTGCCTTTTGTCAGTGCGGGCGGAAGCTCTGCGGCAAGTATGGTACTTATGTTTATGTTGATACAGGGAATGCAGGAAGGTGGCAATGAACAGGGGGTATCCCGGGTATATAAGGATGGTTTTGTACCGGCAGTAGTGCCGGAAAAAGCACGGCATGCGTTAAAGGAGTGTTCGGTTGCCTTTCTGGTGGTGTTGTTATCGGTAGCGGTATATTTTACAGCATTTATCTGTACGGAGGCAAGAACAGTTATTTTTAACTCATATAATCGTCGTCAGGCGAAGTTGGAGGAGCAAAATGCCAGAGGAGCTATCTATGATGCAAAGGGAAATCCACTGGCCGTTACATTGCTTTCAGACGGAGAAGAGGTACGCAGGTATCCTTATGGTACGTTGTATTCCCACGTGGTAGGTCAGGTACAGAATGGTTCCAGCGGATTGGAAGCAGTAAAGGAGATAGAGCTGCTGTCGTCTTCCGCAAGCGAGATAACCAAGCTGTTATACCGGATGAGGGATGCACAAATTCCGGGAAATAACCTATTTACGACCTTACAAACCGATTTGCAGCAGCTTGTTTATTCGGCCTTGCAGGGAAACAGCGGCGCTGCCTGTGTGATTGATATGAAAAGCGGAGGGTTGCTTGCTTCGGTATCTTTACCGGATTATGACCCCGAACATGCGGCGGAGTATGAAGGAGTGGAAAACGGACCGTTGTATAACAGGGCTTTTTACGGACAATATCCGGTTTCGGATGCAACCGGTATTTTTAAGGCTGCGGCAGAGACCTTTAATGCAGGGATTCCAACCCCGTACGAAGAAAAGATAATGACAAAGGAAGAAACGATTACCCCATTCGGGGCAGCCGTATTTGCAGGTGCCTGCGGGAATGGAGGAATTTATGAGACGCCTCATGTTACGGAAAAGCTTACGGATGCCTACGGAAAGGTAATTTACCGTACAGAAACGGAAAGTAAACGCCTGCTTTCAGAAGAAGCGGCACGGGATTATTTGGAAGCTATCCGGAAAAAGGAAACACAAAGCGGAGAAACATACCGGTATACAGAGACAATGGTATCCTCCGGAGAGCATGGTAAATTGCATTATGCCGCAATGGCGTTGGTTCCTGCAGAGCGACCGGAAATTGCAATCAGCGTTTTTCTGGAACGACAGAATGAGATGTGTGACGGCGTGACAGAACAAATTGCGGAGCAGATAGCGGAGTACTATCTGAAGCGGTGAGGAGGCATGGTAAGTACAGGAAGAAAAGGAAATTTCAGAAACCTCTGATACAACGGTTGCAAAGTGAGAGAAAATGATGTATACTAATAGGCAGTTATTGATGGCACACCAGCAGGAGGTATTGCAATGGTAGAAGCAACCAGCTGTGGCGGTGTAGTTATATTCAGAGGTAAGATTTTACTACTGTACAAAAATTATAAGAACAAATATGAGGGATGGGTGCTGCCGAAAGGCACCGTAGAGGAAGGCGAAGAGTTTAAGGATACTGCAGTACGTGAGGTCAGGGAAGAGACCGGTGTAGACGCACAGATTATTAAGTATGTCGGTAAGAGCCAGTATACCTTTAACACACCGCAGGATACGGTATTAAAAGATGTGCATTGGTATTTGATGATGTCTGACAGCTATTATAGCAAGCCACAGCGCGAAGAATTTTTTATGGACTCAGGGTATTATAAGTTTCATGAAGCATACCATATGCTGAAATTTGCAAATGAGAAGCAGATTTTAGAGCAGGCATATAATGAGTATGTTGATTTGAAAAAAAGTAATCTCTGGGGGAGCAAAAAGTATTTTTAAAAGCAGAGGCTGACGCATGAATGAAATGCGGCAGCCTCTTGTTGTCTATTGCTTTTTTTTGCGGAGTCGTTTAAAATGAAGATATACAAAAGGAGGAAAGAGAGGATAGTAGAAATGAAGAAAAATTCATTTGGGATAAAGTCTGCTGTGATTATCGGGACGGTAAGTATTTTGTTTGTGCTGCTGTTATTTATGACGAAAGAGTACCGTCAGGCAATTCGCGGGATGTCCTCCGTTTCTTATTTTAATTATAATCCTGTGGCCTTG
>JAQXOR010000040.1 GCA_029099805.1 Lachnospiraceae bacterium | reverse complement strand
CATAAGGCAACGTCAGTACTTAGCGAGGTGGTTTCGAGCTTAGTACTGCTACGTTGCTGCATGAGCGAAAGCGGGTTCTCGGAGAATACTTCCTTGCCACAACGATTACACAGTAAAAGGCTGAACCGTTACCAAAATACTGCGCCCGTTTTGTCCGTAGCTTGACAAACGGGCGCTTTCATGGTAGTATGAAAAAATGTCAGAGGACTTCTGCTTGCTAGTACTTTACCCAGAAAAAGCAGCAGCATAATGAAGTTCTTTGAAGGGATGCTGTAGGAATCGGCATTTCGTTGGAAGTTTGATGCATATAAAAGGAGAGAGAGCTATGAAGAAGAAGTTAGCAGCAGTATTGACCGCAGTTCTTTGCCTGTCTGTGCTTGCAGGTTGCGGAAGCAAGAAGGAGGATCTTGCATATATTAAGGATAAGGGCGAGATGGTAATGGGTATTACCCTGTTTGAGCCGATGAACTACTATGATGAGAACGGTGTGTTAATCGGTTTTGAAACCGAGTTTTCCACTGCAGTCTGCGAAAAGCTTGGCGTAGAGCCGAAGTTTCAGGTAATCGAATGGGAGCAGAAGGAAAATGAGTTGAAGTCCGGTACGATTGACTGTATCTGGAACGGTCTTACCGTTACTAAGGAGCGTAAGGAAAACATGGCATTTTCCACTCCGTATGTCAGCAATCGTCAGGTGGCAATTATCCGCAAGGCAGACGCAGAGAAGTATGCTACTGTTGAGGCTATGGAAGGTGCAAAGATGATTGCGGAGAATGGTTCTGCAGGTGAAACAGCAATTAAAGCGGACGCTGTGCTTTCCAAGAACGCTTATGTAGCTGCAGCTGCACAGAAGGATGCGTTACTCGAAGTGAAGGCAGGTACTTCCGATGTTGCCGTTCTTGACTACATTATGGCAAAGGCTGTTGTAAACGATGAGTCTGATTTCAGTGATCTGATGATTGTTGAGAACATCAACCTTGCTCCGGAAGAGTACGCAATCGGTTTCCGTTTAGAGGATAAGGAACTTCTTGCCGCAGTAAATAAGGCAATTGATGAGCTGGTTGCAGACGGTACGATGGCAAGTCTTGCAGCAAAGTATGATATGAGCGAATCTTTGGCATTTAAGTAAGATACATACCAAAAGGAGAAGGTAGGTTATGTCATTTATTGACGTCACAATGCAGCTTCTGGACGGGTTCAAGGTTACAATGCTTATTTTCTTTGTGGTATTGCTTGGTGCATTACCGCTGGGACTGATTATTACCTTCGGCTCCATGTCCAGGATAAGGCCGCTCCGGTGGCTGACACGGACATTTGTCTGGATCATCCGCGGAACACCGTTGATGCTGCAGATTATTCTTGTATTCTTTGGTCCGGGGTTGATTTTCGGCGCAAGAGCACTGCCGCGGTTAACGGCAGTGCTGCTTGCCTTTATTATCAATTACGCGGCTTATTTTTCTGAAATTTACCGGGGCGGAATTGAGAGTATTCCGGTAGGACAATATGAAGCGGGACAGGTACTTGGTATGACAAAACGCCAGATTTTTTTCAAGGTGGTTTTGTTTCAGGTGATTAAAAGAATTGTTCCTGCTATGGGTAACGAGATTATTACTCTGGTAAAGGATACCTCTCTTGCCAGAGTTATTTCTGTAGTAGAGCTCGTAAAGGCAGCACAGGATATTGTCGGCTTAAAAGGCATTATCTGGCCGATTTTCTACATCGGTGCATTTTATCTGTTGGTTTCCGGTGCATTGACAGTACTGTTTAGCCGGATTGAGAAGAAGTTGGATTATTATAAAGGGTAGCAAAATGGCGGTATTAGAGGTTAAGAATATTCGAAAAAGCTTTGATGGGGAAGAGGTCCTGAAGGGGATTGATTTTTCCCTGGATAAAGGCGAAGTATTAGCAATGATCGGTTCCTCCGGAAGCGGAAAGACCACCTTGCTTCGTTGTCTCAATTATCTGGTAACTCCGGATAAGGGTCAGATTTACGTAAACGGAGAATGTGTTTTTGATGCGGAAGACGGACACCGGATGAGTGAAAAAGAGCTGCGTGACAAACGCCTGCATTTCGGGCTTGTATTTCAGTCGTTCCATTTATTTCCGCAGTACAATGTGTTAAAGAACGTGACACTGGCGGAGGAGCTGCAGATTAAGGAAGCCTGCAAGGCAAACAAGACCCCGAAGGACGAAAGGAAAAAAGCACTTGCTGAGGTTACGGCGCATGCGGAGGGACTGCTTTCCCAGGTGGGTCTTCTGGAAAAGAAGAATGCGTATCCGTGTGAGCTTTCCGGCGGACAGCAGCAACGTGTTGCGATTGCAAGAGCGCTGGCGTTAAATCCGGATATCCTGTGCTTTGATGAGCCTACCAGTGCACTGGACCCCGCACTTACCGGTGAGGTGCTTCGTGTCATCCGTGGTCTGAAATCTTCGGAGCGTACCATGATTGTTGTTACGCATGAGATGGAGTTTGCAAGAAGAGTGGCAGATAAGGTAATCTACATGGCAGACGGTGTCATCGAGGAAATGGGTGCTCCGGAGCAGATTTTTACAAATCCGCAGAGCGCAAAATTAAAGGCATTCTTACGGAATGCGGCAGAAGGTTTATAGAGTCGGGGCGGGACAGAAATGAAATGTGCGATTCCCGCTCTTATGAATTAAGTATGAAAGTAAAAAAGTTGCAAGTAACTTATCAGTTTTCATGGCGAAACGCTTCGCCGAACTTCGGACAAATTAAAAACTTGATAAGTTATTTGCAACTTTTTTTATGTCAAAGCTTTCTACATCACAAGAACCCGCCACGCCGAGCTATCGCGCAGTTCATTCGATAATTAAGTACAGAGAGGTATGGGGAAAATGGGACAAAAGAAAACAAGTGCAATGGTACAGCTGTCGTTGGCTATGCTGATTTTTGGCTCCATCGGCGTGTTCCGGAGGTTTATTCCGTTGCCGTCGTCATGGCTGGCTTGTGTCAGAGGTGGTATCGGAACTTTATTTTTGTTCGGTGTGGTGTTTGCTTCCGGGAAGCGTATCGAGAGGAAAGCAGTTCGTAAGAATCTGCTTCTGTTATTTGCCTCCGGGGCGGCAATAGGGATTAACTGGATTTTACTGTTTGAGGCCTACCGGTATACTACGGTAGCAACTGCGACGCTTTGTTATTATATGGCACCGGTGCTTGTGATTTTGCTTGCGCCGCTTGTCCTAAAGGAAAAGCCGACGGTGAAAAAAACAGTGTGTGCAGGAATCGCGATACTTGGAATGCTTCTGGTGTCCGGTATTTTTGAAGGCGGAGAAGCGGCCGGAAGTAATGGAAAAGGAATTCTGTGTGGTCTCGGTGCAGCGGCACTTTATGCCACAGTAATGCTGCTCAATCAATTTATCCGGGGGATTTCCTCCTATGATAAGACGATACTGCAGCTTGGTACGGCGGCTGTAGTTGTGTTTCCTTATGCTTTACTTACGGAGGGGCTCAGCGATTTTACTGTACTGACTGTGCCGCAGGCGCTATTGCTTCTTGCGGTAGGGATACTCCATACCGGTGTGGCATATCTGCTGTATTTCGGCAGTATGAATGTGTTAAGCGGGCAGACGATAGCTGTTTATAGTTATATTGATCCGGCGTTTGCACTGTTGCTTTCTGTTCTGGTATTACAGGAAGAAACAGGAGTGGCCGGACTATTCGGAGCGGCACTGATTCTTGGCGCTGCTTTTTTGAGTGAGTGGGAATAGTGAATTGTATTTTTTTGATAGTATCAACTTGTAACGGTTGTAAAGGTTTCTTAACTTTAATTGTCATCTCCCTGTCCGGTATGTTAGTATATACTTAGGAAACGAAAAACGGAGGTGTCAGTGTGTTTCGAAACAGCAAAACGATTCTTTTTTCAAAGGTAAAGGAATCACTGGCGTCGGTTTTGCCGATTGCAGCAATTGTTTTCCTGTTGTGCTTTACCATTGTTCCGGTGCCGACAGACTTGCTTATGACGTTTGTACTTGGTGTAGCAATGGTGATTATCGGCATGGGGATGTTTACACTTGGAGCTGATTTGTCTATGACACCGGTGGGAGAGCATATCGGTTCGACGGTTACCAAATCCAGAAAGCTTTGGTTTATCGTACTGATGTGTTTTCTGGTCGGTGCAATAGTAACGATTTCCGAGCCGGATTTACAGGTGCTTGCGGAGCAGGTGCCGAATATTCCGAATCAGGTCATTGTTTTTTCTGTGGCGGCGGGAGTCGGACTGTTTCTGGTGATTGCCATGCTTCGTATTGTATTCAATTGGAGGCTGTCCCATCTGCTGATTTTTTTCTATACAGCGGTGTTTGTGCTGGCGGAATTCGTACCGAAAGCATTCCTGGCGGTAGCATTTGATTCCGGAGGTGTAACGACGGGACCGATGACGGTACCGTTTATTATGGCACTGGGTGTGGGCGTTGCGTCTATCCGGAGTGACAGCAACGCACAAAACGACAGCTTCGGTCTGGTGGCTCTCTGCTCGGTAGGACCGATTCTGGCAGTAATGTTGCTTGGACTGTTTTTCAATGTGGAGGGCGGAGCATATACCCCGGTGGAGATTAAGGAAGCAGAGACCTCCAGAGACTTATGGAAGCTTTTTGCCGGAGAGCTTCCGGCGTACCTTTGGGAGGTGGCGAAAGCCTTGCTTCCGATTGTTGCTTTTTTTGCATTTTTTCAGTTGTTCCGGCTAAAATTAAAGAAAGAGAATATTTATCGTATCAGTGTCGGCTTTATTTATACGTTCGTAGGATTAGTATTGTTCTTATGCGGTGCCAACGTAGGATTTATGACAGTAGGAAACTATATCGGCAGAGAACTGGGAAGACTGCCCTATCGCTTTATTGTCATTCCGCTTGGTATGCTAATCGGTTATTATATCGTAGAAGCGGAGCCTGCAGTACATGTGTTAAATAAGCAGGTGTATGAAATGACTTCGGGCTCTATTCCGCCAAAGGCACTGAGCCGTAGTCTTTCCATTGGTGTGGCAATCTCGGTGGGACTCTCGATGCTTCGTATTGTGGCGGATATCCCGATTTTGTTTTTTCTTATACCCGGGTATCTGATAGCCATTGTATTGTCTTTTTTTGTACCGCCTATCTTTACGGCAATCGCATTTGACTCCGGAGGTGTTGCTTCCGGGCCCATGACAGCAACCTTTCTGCTTCCGATGTCTATCGGTGTATGCAACGGAATAGGAGGGGATGTGGTATCCGGCGCTTTTGGCGTGGTAGCAATGGTGGCAATGACACCGTTAATTACAATCCAGATTCTCGGTCTGGTCTTTAAGATAAAGTCCCGTAAGGCAGAGAATGAGATACCAAAGGAGACCGTTGATAACGAAATTGAGATTTTTGATAATGAAATCTTTGAACTGGAGGACGGCAATGGGAAGCTATAACATGATACTTGTGATAGTAAATCGCAGCTATGAAAAAGATTATGCGGAGTTTTTTAAGCAAAACAGTATCGTACATATGACACAGATGCTTGGGCACGGAACAGCGAGCAAAAGCATTCTGGATTTTCTGGGGATTGAAAAGAACGAAAAGATTGTAATGGAAACTGTAGTTGCTGCAGGAAAGGTAGATTCCCTGTTTTCCGGTCTTATCAGCCGGATGGGGATTAATCTTCCGGGGACCGGTGTGGCAATGTCTATTCCGGTGGAGAGTATTGCGGGAAGTTCAAGTATGAAATATCTGACGGAAGGTCAGGAAGCACAGGCAGCGGAGGAAGCGAAAATGAAAGAAGCAGTATATTCATTGATTACGGTAATAGCGGAAAAGGGCTGCTCGGATATGGTCATGGATGCAGCCAGAGAGGCCGGAGCAAAGGGCGGTACGGTAGTTCATGCGAAAGGAACCGGAAAAGAGTCGGAAACAAAGTTTTTCGGGATGTCCATCAGTCCGGAGAAGGAAATGATTTACATTGCGACGAGAAAGTCGGAGAAAGGCGATATTATGCGTGCCATCATGGAAAAAGCAGGACCGCAGACCGATGCAAAGGCGGTGGTGTTTTCCCTGCCGGTAGAGGACATTGTGGGGCTGACGTCGCTAATGGAGGAGAAGGAGGGGCAGTAGAAACTGTAGCTTCGCTACGCAAATTCGGCGGGGAAACGCTTTAATCAGCGTTTCTCTAGAAAGCACGCCCGTTTCAGTGCGGAATTGCCGTATCTGGTGCGAATTTCGTCCACCGCAGCGTTTAACTTGGTAAGTTTCTCTCTTTTGCCGGTGTCAAACAAATCATACTGGAAGCAGTCATCGTTTGTGACATGTCCGGTGGAAACGCCGAGGAGACGAATCGGAGAGCCGTCCCAGAGCTCGTAGAAGAGCTTTCGCGCGGCAAAAAATATTTGTTCGGTCGTATTGTCCGGAGCAGTCAGCTGTCCCTGCCTGCTCCGGCTTTTTAAATCGGTATCCTTTATCGTAACGGAAACCATAGAAATGTAGGCGCGGTCCGCACGGATACGCGCCCCTACTTTTTCGCAGAGGGCGAGAAGTACCCGTTCCGCTTCCGCACCGTTGGTTAAATCTGCCGGAAGGGTAGTGGAATTGCCGTAGCTTTTGGAAGCAGAGGGTTCGTCTGTTACCGGAGCGGTATCAATACCGTTTGCGGCTTCGTGCAAAAAGATGCCCTGCTTTTTGAAGAGGGAGATGAGGATGGATTCGTCTATATGCGCAAGCTCACCGATGGTATGGATGCCGAGAGCATGTAAACGGGTGGAGGTGGAGCGCCCGACATAAAGCAGGTCATCTACCGCAAGTGGCCAGAACTTTTCAGAGAGTTCATCCGGAAATAAGGTATGTACCCGGTCCGGCTTCTGAAAATCGGAGGCGGTTTTGGCGAGCAGACGGTTAGAAGAAATCCCGATATTGACTGTAAAGCCGAGCTCGTTTTTTATCTCATCCTTAATCTTATGGGCAAAGGAAACCAGGTCACCGTAGAGTCCGGCTGTTCCTGTCATATCACAAAATGCTTCGTCGATACTGAACTGTTCCACCACCGGAGCATAACGTTTCAAAAGCGCAATAAAGGCTCTGGAGCGTTTTACATAGACGGAAAAATCAGGTTTTGCAATATAGAGGTTTGGACATTTCTGCAATGCCTTTACAATCGGCTCTCCGGTAACAATTCCGTATTTTTTTGCCGGGACGGACTTCGCCAGCACAATTCCGTGGCGGGTATCCCTGTCGCCTCCGATGATAGAAGGGATTTCACGTAAATCCAGAGACTCCCCGAGGTCGTGCAGGCGGTGGTGTGCCTCCCAGCTGAGAAAGGCGGAATTCACATCAATATGATAAATAACCGGTGTTGCCATAGGAGGCCTCCATTCTGCATTTTTGTTCTGCGATTGATGTAGTAGCGCAAAATAAACAGCACACTACAAGAATACATGTTCGAATATAATTATAGCAGATAAAAATCGGTATGACAAGCGCGTGCGGTTTTTTTAGGAAAACTCTGGTGAATTTACCGGTTATTGAAACGATTGGTATGATAAAGGACAGATTAAATCATGTCTATAGGATAAAAGTGGATAAAGTAGTTTTTTTTTGTACATACTTTGTTTATAGCAAATACGGAGGTGTACAATGGCTGTTGATTTTAAGACAAGTGAAACAAAGGAAAACCTGATGCGTGCTTTTGCGGGAGAAAGCCAGGCAAGAAACCGATATACCTTTGCGGCAGACCAGGCAAAGCAGCAAAAGCTCCATGTGATAGAAGCGGTGTTTACGTTTACGGCAAACCAGGAAAAGGAGCATGCCGAGATTTTTTACAATCATCTGTCGGAACTTGCAGGGGAGACGATTCATATTGACGGAGGGTATCCGATTGATATAACAAGCAGTATTTCCGAACTTCTTCGTATGGCGCAGCACAATGAGTATGAGGAGCATGACGATGTGTACCGTGCCTTTGCGGATAAGGCAAAGGAGGAGGGTTTTTTAAAGGTGGCAGCCTCCTTTGACATGATTGCGAAGATTGAGAAAATCCATGGCAATCGTTTTGGAACCCTTGCCAAGCTGCTTGAGAAGAATCAGTTGTTTGTTTCCGATGTAAAGACCGGGTGGTTCTGCTTGAACTGCGGTCATGTTTATGAGGGAACGGAGGCACCGATGCAGTGCCCGGTATGTTCACATGACCGGGGGTATTTTGTGCGTCTGGAGCTTGCGCCGTATACCGGAAATTGCTGCATAGAGGGAATTTCGGAGTAGGAAGGAAAATCAGGCATGAAAACAGGGAGTATATGAAAAAATGGTAAATAAGAACAAAAAAGGGGTTGCCTGCCCCTTTTTGTTTTGATATAATATAAAAGGTACGTAGGGATGAAAGAAAGTCAAGTCGTATCCAACTTGATTTTTTTTTGCCTTCTTTTTACAATTTTTGGGGTATAGACTGCCGCCAGGCGTTTATATAAATCACCTTTAGGAGGAAGAGCAAATGAAACTAATCTACAACGTAGAAGACAAAATGAGCTTCGGCAAAATGGTTGTCTTTGCAATCCAGCAGCTTCTTGCAATTATGGCTGCAACTCTTGTAGTGCCGATGATTGTCGGACACGGAATGAAGTCTGAGGCTGCTTTGTTCGGTGCAGGAGTAGGTACTCTCGTGTACATTCTGTTCACGAAGAAGAAGAGCCCGGTATTTTTAGGATCTTCATTCGCATTCTTAGGCTCGATGGCTGCGGCATTTGCCGGCGGTGTATCCATGGAGGTCGGATACCTTGGATTGATTCTCGGTGCAATTTTTGCGGGTCTTGTGTATGTTGTTATCGCGGCAGTGGTTAAGGTAGTCGGCGTTGCATGGATTAATAAGCTGATGCCGGCAGTAGTCATCGGACCGACGGTTGCCATTATCGGACTTTCCCTTGCGGGAAACGCAATCGGCGATTTGAAGTCCGGAGAGGTATTGGTTGACCAGGTTCAGCTCGCTTCTCCGCTTGCAACCATATTTTGTGGTCTGGTTACCTTGTTTGTAACGATTCTCTGCTCCACCTTCGGAAAGAAGACGTTAAAGCTGATTCCGTTTATTATGGGTATCCTGGCGGGCTATGTGGTGGCAATGGTTATGACACTTATCGGAAACGCAGCAGGAATTGATGCCTTAAAGGTAATGAGCTTTGATGCATTAACCGGTCTTGTGAAAAATGCAGACGGCGAGTTTGCGATTACCCTCAGCACTTTCTTTGCGGTGCCGGAGTTCACCTTCGTGACGGCTATCGGCGGCTTTGGGGAAATTACCGGAGCTTACATCGGAACAGTGGCTGTCGCATATATTCCGGTTGCCTTTGTGGTATTTGCGGAGCATATTGCAGACCATAAGAATATTTCTTCTATTATCGAACGTGACCTTTTAGAAGAGCCGGGTCTTTGCCGTACTTTGTTAGGTGATGGTGTTGGCTCTATGGCTGGTGCAATCTTCGGCGGCTGCCCGAATACGACCTACGGTGAGTCGGTAGGCTGTGTGGCAATTACCAGAAATGCTTCTATCGTTACAATTATTACTGCGGCAGTAGGAGCAATCTTAATCTCCTTCCTCAGTCCGTTTGTAGCTTTTGTAAATTCCATTCCGTCCTGTGTTATGGGCGGTGTATGTATGGCTCTGTACGGATTTATTGCAGTAAGCGGTCTGAAGATGCTGCAGAAGGTTGATTTGGGTCAGAATAAGAATCTTTTCGTAGTATCCACCATACTGATTGCCGGTATCGGCGGACTTTCCGTATCCTTCGGAAAGGTAACTCTTACCTCCATTGCATGTGCATTAATTCTCGGTATTATCGTAAATGTAATGCTTTCCAAGGCAAAGCCGGAAGAGACGCAGGAATAAATAGAAATCCGGTGAAATTAACAGAGGGGACGATAGGAGTATAGATAGGAAGGCCGCATGGTACAGAGGTTCCATGCGGCTTTTTCGGTTTGAAGATTGAAATTCATAAAATAACAAATTACAGGAGACACTGCGATATGAAAAGGACAGGCATTATTTTTGATATGGATGGAACTCTGTGGGATTCTGCAGAGGAGGTGGCAAGGTCCTGGACACGTGTGGTAAATTCGGAATATGACACAGAGCGCATAATTACGACAGAAGAAATTCAGGGCGTTATGGGAAAAACGATGGACAAAATTGCAGAGTTTCTCTTTCCGGAACTGGAGGAGCCGGCCAGACTCACACTTCTGGAGCATTGCTGCAGAGACGAGAACGAATATCTTCGTGTACACGGTGGGAGGCTGTATCCGGATTTGGAGGAAACATTAGCGGAACTAAAAAAAGAATATGAATTATATATCGTGAGCAACTGTCAGAGCGGGTATATCGAGGCATTTTTGGAGCATTACGGGTTCGGAAAGTTTTTTTCTGATATCGAGTGTTTCGGAAACAACGGATTACAGAAGAGCGATAATATCCGACGACTGGCAGAGCGAAACGGATTAACAAAAGCAGTCTACGTGGGAGATACTCAGGGAGATTATGATGCAACGGTGGCTGCCGGGTTGCCGTTTATTTATGCTGCATACGGATTTGGGACGGTTGTGCAGAAGACGCCTGTGATTTGTTGTGTCAAGGAACTGATTTCAGTAATGAAAGAGATTTTTTGATGTTGAATATGTAGAAAAAATGAAGAGATGGGGTGTTTCTTTTGTGTAATTTATACATTATGTAACGATAAAGTGATATAAATAGCAAGATAGTTATATATTTTTTGTTTTTTTTCCCTGTATAATGAAAACACAATAAATACAGGAGGTGCTATTCTTTATGGGGAAGAAGGCAAAAATGTTTAAGGCATTTGTTGCGGGTTTACTGGCAGTGAATTTGGCGTTTGTTGCACCAACAGGAGGAATTTTGAAAGCAGAGGCGGCACAGTTTAACGGAGAGTCTTTCGGTGTCGGCTTTGCAGGCGAAGAGTACGCTACCATGCACAGGGCGGATGGCTGGTCCAACGGTGGTATGTTTAACTGTACCTGGAGAGCGGCGAACATCTGGTTTGACGGTTATCTGAACATCAAAATCGACAGAGATAATGCTACCGGCGGTTATAGTGCCGGAGAATATCGTACGAATGACACCTTTGGCTATGGTATGTATGATGTAAGCATGAAGGCAATCAAAAACGATGGTGTGGTAACGTCATTCTTTACCTATACCGGACCATCCGACGGAACCGTATGGGATGAAATTGATATTGAAATCTTAGGAAAAGATACAACAAAGGTTCAGTTCAATTACTATACCAATGGCGTAGGAAACCATGAGTATGTTTATAATTTAGGGTTTGACGCTTCCCAGGGCTTCCATCAGTATGGATTCTTGTGGCTGCCGGGTAGGATTACATGGTATGTTGACGGAAAAGAGGCTTATACGGCAACCAATAACATTCCGACCACCCCGGGCAGGATTATGATGAATGCATGGCCGGGAACCGGCGTGGATGAATGGTTAAAGCCATACAACGGAAGGACTCCGCTTGTTGCCCAGTATGACTGGATTAACTACAAGAAAGTAGATGGCGGTTCGTCTAACAATACTACGAATAACAACACTTCGAACAATACTACTGCGAATAACACAAATAATAACAGTAATACAGGCGGCACTCCGGTTGGTTCCGGCTTCACGATTGAGGCGGAAAACTTCACCTACATGAGCGGTGTGGAAGCAGCCGGCGGTTGTGTGGGCTACATTGATCCGGGTGACTGGATGAGCTATGAGATTAATGTAGCCAACGCTGGTACGTACTCGGTTGCATTCCATGTAGCATCCGCACTTGGCAGTTCCTTCCGACTGGAAAAGGATGCGGGAAAGCAGGTTCTTGCAACGGTTGATGTTCCGAATACCGGTAGTTGGGGAACCTACAAGGTAGTTTACAAGGATGTTTATCTTACGGCAGGCAAAAACAATATTGCAATCGCTACCGACCGTGGCGGCTTCAATATTGATAAGATGGTATTTACGGCAAAGGGAGGAAGCAGCAATGTGACTGCTACCGTAAATAATACGGCTTCAAACAACAACACTACGAATAACAATACCCAGCAGAGCGCTTTTAACAGCACCACCCCATATAAGCTGATTAACAGAAACAGTGGGAAGGCTCTGGATATTGCATGGGGCTCTCAGGATAACGGTGCGAATATTCTTCAGTACAGCTATAACGGATATTCGAATCAGAAGTGGTATCTGGAACCGACCGGTGACGGTTACTATGTAATCAAGAGCGTGGCAACAGGTAAAGTTGTGGATGTATCCGGAAGGTCTACCAAGAATGGTGGTGACGTAATCCAGTGGCAGTCCAACGGTGGCTGGAACCAGCAGTGGAAGATTGAGTCGGTAGGCGGAGGATATTATAAGCTGATTAACAGAAACAGCGGAAAGGCCCTGGATACCATGGGAGCATCTACTGCAGACAATGCAGATGTGATTCAGTGGGATTATAGCGGCGGCTGGAATCAGCAGTGGAAGATTGAAGCAGCATATTAAGCGATACAAAATAGCAGAGAAGGAAAAGAGGCAAAAAGGTCTCTTTTCCTTTTTTTGAGGGTTAACTGCGATTGCAACATTTGTATTATAGCACAAAAAATGGTATAATGCAGATAAAAAGAGAAATGAACGGAGCTTGGGAACAATGCAGGAAAAGGACTTGTTTTTGCCGATAAAAAACTATTTTGGGCAATACGGATATGTCTGTGACGGAGAAGTAGGCGGAATTGACTTATATATGGAGAAGGGAGAAGTAAGCGTTGTTGTGGAATTGAAGCTGTCTCTTGATTTCAAATCGTTACAACAGGCGGCTCTACGTCAGAAAATAGCAGACACTGTCTACATCGGTATTGCTCGTCCGAAGGATATGTTTTCCCATGCGTTTAAAGATAAACTATATCTGCTGAAGCGGCTGGGAATCGGGTTGATTGTAGTATCGCCGAAAACAAAAGCAGTGGAAATCGTAAGTGAACCGGTCGTGTCTGAGCTCTCTGTCTATCAGCAAAGGAACAAAAATAAAAAGAAAGCGTTGGCAATGGAATTTCAAAAACGTAAAGTGAAAAATAATATTGGCGGGGTCAACAAAACAAAGCTGATTACGGGCTACCGTGAGGAAGCACTTCTTGTACTGGATGCCTTAGTCGGTCTCGGAGGACAGGCAACCACCCGAAGCATCCGGGAAAACTCCGGTATTGCCAAAACAACCACAATTCTTTTTAAAAATTATTACGGATGGTTTTACAATGAAAAAAAGGGAACCTACGGCGTAACAGAAACCGGTCTTGTCGCTTTAAAAGAATACCGGGATACGATTGAAAAGCTGAAGGAGAAGAATTCAGAGATTTGTGTGAAAAACGAAGATACAGATAAGGTAAGGAAGATGAAAAGTGAAAATAAGGAATAAGTGAATTTGTGAAATATTCTGGGAAATAGAGCATGAAATATAAGTAAATGCCGGACGCATAATCTTCCCGTTTTTCCGCATACTAACTCCACAACAATGATTTGGAAATCAAATCACACACAGAATGGTTACGGAGTCTTTCTGAGGGCTTTGTTTAAAGAAGGAGAAAGGAGTTAGTATGAAAGCAACTGGAATTGTGCGTCGTATAGATGATTTGGGACGAGTGGTCGTACCGAAGGAAATCAGAAGAACCTTAAGAATCCGTGAGGGGGACCCTCTGGAAATATTTACCGACCGTGAGGGTGAGATTATTTTGAAAAAATATTCTCCGATTGGGGAACTTAGTCTATTTGCAAAGCAGTTTGCCGAGTCTATGGCACAGACGACCGGACATATCGCAGTAATCGCAGACCGTGACCAGTTCATCGCCATGGCGGGAACAGCCAAAAAAGAACTGCTTACGAAGGCTGTCAGCAGGGAGCTGGAGACGCTGATGACAGACAGGGAAAGTATTGTGGCAGCGAAGGGTGAAAAGGGCTATATTCCGGTGAGTCAGGACGCGGATGATTATGAGCAGCAGGTGATTGCGCCGATTATCAGTGAAGGAGATGTTATTGGAGCAGTCATGATTCTTTCTAAGGACAAAAGAGAGCGATTTGGAAATATGGAGCTGAAGATTGCAGGAACGGCAGCGGCGTTTCTGGGGAGACAGATGGAACAATAAACAGGTAAATATTTATGCAGGCTTTCTGTAGTATGGTATGTTTTCGACCTGAAAAATACAGTACCATGCTGCAGAGGGCTTTTTTTCAGAGATAATTCCAAGGAAATAGCGAAGAATACTTGACAAATGAGCCATTTCGGTTTATAAATAGAGTATCTAATACATTTCGAGGAGGGAAATTTACATGAACAAGGCAGAGTTAGTTGCAGCAATTGCAGAGAACGCAGGATTATCCAAGAAGGATTCTGAGAAGGCTTTAGCCGCTTTTGTTAGCGTAGTAACCGATGAGTTAAAGAAGGGCGAGAAGGTTCAGTTAGTTGGATTCGGTACTTTTGAGGTATCCGCAAGACCGGCAAGAACCGGTAGAAATCCGCAGACGAAGAAGACGATTACCATCCCGGCATCCAAGGCTCCGAAGTTCAAGGCTGGTAAGGCATTAAAGGATACTGTTAATGCATAATTTAATGTAATTGCTTATTTGCTGAGTGATTATAAAGGATCGTCTTCGGGCGGTCCTTTTTCGTTGGTAGAGAAGGAGATAAGTATGAGACTGGATAAGTTTTTAAAGGTGTCCCGACTGATAAAGCGCAGAACGGTTGCCAATGAGGCATGCGATGCGGGACGTGTAATGATTAACGATAAGCCCGCAAAAGCGTCCGCTAACGTGAAGGTTGGTGACATTATTGAGGTGGGCTTCGGAGGAAAGGCTGTACGGGTAGAGGTTCTGGACGTTCAGGAAACTACGCGGAAAGAAGAAGCCAAGGAATTGTTTCGATATTTATAATGGGATGGGGTATATCTTATCTTTTCCGGGCATAGTCTGTTAAAAAGGCTGTATGAGGCGTTTCATGGAACAAAAACAGGAGATGGGAGTACATAAGCTCTCCTTAACCGGCCGGAAAATGCTGTCTCTTACCGGGGTGAAGGAAGTAATTTCCTTTGATGCAAAGGAGGTAGTCCTTGAGACGGTACAGGGAGTTCTGCTGTTACGGGGAGATGAGATGAACGTGACGAGGCTGTTAGTGGAAAAGGGAGAAGTAGATTTGGAAGGCAGAATTGACAGTCTTGTTTATACGGAGCGCAGCAAGGGAGCGAGACATTCGGAATCCTTTGCGAAGCGCCTGTTCGGTTAGGGGGCAGACGCTTTATGAACCGGGAAATAGCGGGGGATGTACGTTTTTTTCTGGCAGTGGTTGCGCTTGGTGCTGCCGCGGCATTATTCTATGATTTGCTGCGGGTCTGGCGGAGGTTTCGCAGGCAGTCACTTTTTATGGTATCCTTACAGGACTTTGTGTACTGGTTTTTATTGGGACTGGCAGGCTTTTCTCTGATGTATTACTATAATGCCGGAACCTTGCGTTTTTTTGCGATTGGCGGAATTTGTCTCGGTGCTTACCTCTACATGATTACATTCGGGAGGTTTTTTGTAAAATATTGCCTGAAACTGGTTATGTTTTTTACGTTACCGTTGCGAAAGGGATTGCTTTTTTTGCAAAAACGAGGTAAACTGATAAAAAGAACATGGAGAACGGTTCGGGAGCAGAAACACTACGGAAGGATGGATGCACTTGCGGCGAAAAAACGGAAAAAGAAAGACAGGACTTAAACTGATTCTGTTAGTAGTGCTGGTGATGTGTGGTCTGTTGACCTACAACAAAGGGAAGGCGGTAGAAAAGGAAAAGGCACTTCTGGCAAAGAAAGCTTCCTATGAGACAAGACTGGTTTCGGAAGAAGAGCGCCAGAGAGAACTGGAAGAGGAAGCGGCATACCGCCAGACGAAGAGCTACATTGAGAAGCTGGCGAGGGAAAAGCTTGGTCTGGTAAAGCCGGATGAGATATTGTTACGTGCGGTTGAGCCGGGGACAGGTACCGGGAAATAAGTCGGGTTTTTTAGGATTCGGGTTCGGATACGGACTTCGGGTCCTTTTTTGTCGTACTTTTTTTGAGGAACAGTCGGATTTCGACAGACACCGCATCGGTTTTGTGCTAGAATCTCCGGAAAAAGGACAAGCAGAAGGAGAGCTGGAGGTATGATGTGGAGAAAGAAGACAGCAGGACGGTGGCTGCTGTATTTGGGAATTATCGGAGGCGCGACTGCATTCTGCACCGGGCTGATTGGGTGTTTATGGAAAGAATCAACAATGAAGTATATCGGTCTCGGTGCATTGGTGGCAGGGTTTGTCTTTCTTTTTCTGTGGACCGGAGAACAGGCACTGTGGATTCTGCTTAAGTCAGGAAGAGAAGAACTGATTCGGGCAGATATCAGAAACCATACAAAAAAACGTCTTCTGGAGGCGGCGGCATCGTTTGATGTGCTTTCGGGGGTATTTGACGGTGTGGCGGAAGAGGATGCAGAGGACTTTCGGAATTTTGCCGTTACGTTACCGGAAGTTGTGTGTGCAGATTGTGCAAGGATGAAGGAGTGTTGGGAGACTTATCCGGAGGAACGGTTTGCGGCAGCCTATCTGATGTATGAGGCGGCCAGACACGGCGAGGTGCCGGGGCATGCAGAGGTGGAGTACCGGCTGGGCGGCTGTCTGCGGGCTGAGCGTATCACGGAAGAATATGCCGTGCTGCCGTTGAGGGAGCGTGCCAATCAATATGTACGACGTCGCACGGAGGAGGGACGTGCTGCAGTAGTGAACCAGCTGCGCGTGGTATCGGATATGTTAAAGGAGTATTCGGATGAGTTGTATGAGACAACGCTCGGAGACGGTAAGCTGGAGGAGAATGTTGCGGAAGCGTTAAAGCATATCGGTATTTATGCCGAACAGATTGCGGTGATGAGGAGGAATGGAAGAGGACTTCGTATCCGCCTGCAGGCATATTGTAAAAACGGACAGTATATTCCGGTACGACGTGCAGTACAGTGTCTTGGAATGCTGTTTCACTGTCCGATGATTGCCGGAGGAGAATCTGAGCGGTTCATCAGCGAAACAATGGGGGATTTCACCTTTGAGGAGGAGCCGGGCTATATGATTCTGACCGGTGTAGCGAAAGCGACACAAAAGGATGAAAGCGTTTCGGGGGACAGCTTTGCCTTTTTATATCCGGACAGCGGTGAGACGATACTGCTTTTGTCGGACGGGATGGGAAGCGGAGAAGCAGCAAGCCGTGACAGCGAGGCGGTTATCGGTCTTTTGGAACAGTTTCTGGCGGCAGGCTTTGATGAGAAAACAGCGGTTCGGCTGATAAATTCCGTTCTTTTGCTTCGCACGGAAGGGAAAAGCTATTCTACGGTAGATATCAGTATCATTAATCCTTATGGGGGAACCTGCGAGTTTATTAAGCTGGGAGCGGCAGGAACCTATATCAAGCGGGATAACTGGATAGAAAGTGTGGAATCTGCCACATTGCCGGTCGGAATACTCGGAGATGCCGATTATGACACGAAGGAGAAGAAGCTGTTTGACGGAGAATATATTATCATGATGAGTGACGGGGTACCCGAGGCATTGGGAGAACACATGGAGGAGGTTCTGTTTGCTGCAGGGAAAAAACAGACAGACCGTACGCCGCAGGGAGTAGCCGGAGAAATACTAAAGGCAGCACTTGACCTGTGTGATTATAAGCCCACAGATGATATGACGGTGCTGGTGGCAGAGCTCGTGAAAAAGCAGCCGCCGTATTATCTTCAGTCGCAATCCGGAGCGGCAGGAGAAGCAAATTAATACAAAGGAGCGGATGCTTGCCTTTTTTTACCGAGTAGTGTAGAATAAGCGGTAAAGGAAGACTGGGAACAGACGGAGGATGTCTATGCAGAGCAGGTTTGAAAAAAAGGTAGAGGCTTTTATCAAAGAACAGAATCTGATTGTACCGGGAGACCGGGTTCTGATAGGCTTATCCGGCGGGGCGGATTCCACATGCCTTACTGTAGTGTTGCAGAGCCTTGCGGAGAGGTTAGAGGTTACTCTGGGGGCGTTTCATGTAAATCATGGGATTCGGGGAGCAGAGGCAGACAACGACGAGAGCTTTTCGAGGGAGTTATGCAGACGATTTGGAATTCCTTTTTTTGCGGTGCATGAAAATGTTCCGGACAGAGCAAAGGAGTGGCAGATGGGACCGGAAGAGACCGGACGTCTGGTGCGTTACCGGGCGGCAGAAAGAATCGCAGAGGAGAACGGATATAATAAGATTGCACTGGCTCATCATCAGAATGATGTTGCGGAGACGTTGCTGTTTCATTTATTCCGGGGTAGCTCGATAGGAGGACTTGCATCCATTCCGGTAAAAAGAGAAAACATTATCCGCCCGTTACTCGGATGTGACAGGGAGGAAATAGAGGCATATCTGGAAAAACAGGGAGTTACGTTTTGTACCGATGCAACAAACAATGGAACAGAGTATACGAGAAATAAAATCCGGCACCGGATTGTTGCCTGTGCAGTGAAAGAGATCAACGCGGGTGCAGTCAGACATATGGCGGAAACGGCAGAGGAGCTTTCGGAGCTTGAGGAGTATCTTGCCGAAAAAACAGAGGAGCTTTGTCGCAGCGCAGAGTTGCTGTCGGACGGAATTGCATTTTCGGCAGCATTTCTGACAGAACAGCACCGGGTATTACAGAGGAGGATTATTCACCGTTTTCTCGGACTGGCTGCGGGAAGCCGGAAGGATATTACAAGAGAGCATGTCGAGGCAGTGTTGGGACTGATAACTGCCGGGAGCGGGAAACGAATCTCCCTGCCCTACGGTCTGGTAGCAGGGCGGGATTTTGACCGGATTTTCATAAAGACGGAAAGCGGGCGAACAGAGCAGGACCCTGCATGGATGTGCCGGGTACAGGTTCCGGGGGTATATCCTCTCGGACATACGGGAGAAACGATACAGGTTCGTACATTTCCCTATAAAAAAAATGAGAAAATTCCGAAAAATGAGTATACGAAATGGTTTGATTATGATAAAATAAGGGGAGCGCTCTCTTTACGTACCTATCATGAGGGTGACCGTCTGGGAATTCAGAAGGGAAGAAAGACGTTAAAATCTATCTGGGTGGAACATAAAGTACCGGTAGAACAGAGAAGAAAGCAGGTACTTTTGGCAGATGAAGAGCAGGTGCTGTGGATTCCGGGACTGAGGTGTTGTGATAACTACCGCATTGACGAGACTACAAGGACTGTTTTAGAGGTACAAAGAAACGGAGGAAATGAAGATGGAAGGGAAGGTTAAGGTTCTTATTCCCGAAGAGGAAGTAAATAGACGAATCCGCGAAATCGGTGAGCAAATCAGTGCTGATTATGCGGGAAAAGAGCTTCATGTCGTATGTATTTTGAAGGGCGGCGTATTTTTTATGTGCGAATTGGTTAAACATATTAATGTGCCGGTTACGCATGACTTTATGTCGGTGTCCAGCTACGGAGACGGAACTGTGAGCACCGGAAGAATAAAGATTATTAAGGATTTGGATGAACCTATCGAGGGAAGGGATGTTCTTATTGTAGAGGATATTCTGGATACGGGCCGGACGCTTCATCATCTGATTCAGCTGCTGCATACCAGAAATCCGAAAAGTATCCGGCTCTGCACATTGCTTGACAAGCCGGACCGTCGTGTTGTTGAGGTGCCGGTGGATTATGTCGGATTTGCCGTACCGGATTTGTTTGTGGTAGGCTATGGACTGGATTATGCACAGCACTACCGTAATCTTCCGTATATCGGAGTCGTAGATTCAGAAAGCGAAGGATGAAACTCAGGCGTTGGCAGTACGCGTTTGAATAATTAAAGTATGAAAGTGAGGATTTGTTTTGAAGATTTCCATGAAAGGTTTTGGATTTTACATTATCAGTATTTTTTTGATTTTGCTCCTGGTGACGTATATTTCGGATACGTTACAGTCAAAGGAAGAAAAGTACGGGTTAAAGGATTATTATGAGGATGTGGAAGCAGGGCAGATTGCCGGTGTTTCCATTTATCCGAATCAGGAGACACCGACAGGTGAGGTACGGGTAGTATTTACCAACGGCATTGTAAAGTCGTTTTATGTAACGGATGTGGGAGATGCGGAGGATGCTGCACTGGAAAAGGGTGTAGAGGTTTTTGTATATGATGTCAAGAAGCCGAATTGGTTTTTAACCGGTGTTCTTCCGTATATTCTGGGCTTCGCTGCAATCTTTCTGATGTTTTCTTTCTTTACAAACCAGTCATCCGGCGGTGGCAATAAGATGATGAATTTCGGGAAAAGCCGTGCGCGCATGACGATGAACGGGACGACTACGTTTAAGGATGTGGCCGGATTGATTGAGGAAAAAGAGGAACTGAGAGAAATCGTGGATTTTCTTTCGGATCCTGCCAAATTTACAAAAGTAGGAGCACGTATTCCGAAGGGCATTCTCTTAGAGGGACCTCCGGGAACCGGTAAAACACTGCTTGCTAAAGCGGTGGCGGGAGAAGCAAAGGTGCCTTTCTTCTCTATTTCGGGCTCAGATTTTGTAGAAATGTTTGTCGGTGTGGGTGCTTCCCGTGTCAGGGATTTATTTGCGGATGCAAAGAAAAATGCCCCGTGCATCGTATTTATTGATGAGATTGATGCCGTGGCCAGACGGCGTGGTACCGGTATGGGCGGCGGACATGATGAGCGTGAGCAGACGCTGAATCAGATGCTGGTAGAGATGGATGGCTTTGGCGTAAACGAAGGTATCATTGTGATGGCGGCAACCAACCGTGTTGACATTCTTGATCCGGCGATTCTGCGTCCGGGCCGCTTTGACCGAAAGGTGCTGGTCGGCAGACCTGATGTCCGCGGCAGAGAGGAAATTTTAAAGGTACATGCAAAAGGAAAGCCGCTTGCCGATGATGTAGATTTGTCCCAGCTTGCGCAGACGACTGCGGGGCTGACCGGTGCGGATTTGGAAAATCTGTTAAACGAAGCTGCAATCTGTGCAGCGAAAGACAACAGAAACTTTATCACAGAAGAAGATGTGAAGAAGGCGTTTATTAAGGTCGGAATCGGCACAGAGAAAAAGAGCCGTATTATTTCCGACAAGGAGAAAAAGATTACTGCATATCATGAGGCCGGACATGCGATTTTATTCCATGTCCTTCCGGATGTCGGACCGGTCTATGCCGTGTCTGTGATTCCGACGGGAAACGGAGCAGCGGGCTATACGATGCCGCTTCCGGAGCGTGATGAGATGTTTATGACGAAGGGCAGAATGCGGCAGGATATTATTGTCAGCCTTGGCGGACGAATCGCCGAGGAGCTGATTTTAGATGATATTACGACCGGCGCTTCCCAGGATATTAAGCACGCAACCGCCGTGGCACGCAGCATGGTAACGCGTTACGGCTTCTCAGGAGCAATCGGTATGGTGAACTATGAGAATGAGGACGATGAAGTGTTTATCGGTCGTGACCTTGCACATACACGTTCCTACAGCGAGGGCGTGGCAAATTCCATTGATGCCGAGGTTCGCAGAATTATTGACGAATGCTATGAAGAGGCGAAGAGGCTGCTGCAGGAGAATGAAACGGTATTGCATGCGTGTGCGGCACTACTGATTGAGAAAGAGCGTATTAATCGTGAGGAATTTGAGGCATTATTTGCATAAGTCAAAAACAAAAGATGTTTGAGGGGCTTTTTTGGATATTTTTGTGATGGATATGGGAAGGCAGACATGGTCATATGTCAAATGCTACAAAAAATTTTTGAAAAAAGGGGAATGTTTGTGCACACTTCTGCAGAGAGTGATGCTATAATAACACTCGTAAACCCCAATACATTATATAGTTTTTGCTACACCCCATAAGTAACAAAATACCTTCTCCGAAAAGCCCGATGACGATGTCATCGGGCTTTTCACATGAGGAAAGGTACTACAGACAGATATGAGATTGGAAAGAGGTCGTTATGGAAAAAGCAGTCAGGGCACTATTTTCAGACGGGACAAGCGAATTTAGATTTCCGACGGAACCAAAAGCAGGAGATACGGTAAGGCTTCGTTTTCGTGCGTTAAAAGACAGTGCTAAGGAGGTTGTACTGTGTATCGGCGGAGAACGAAAGCATATGGTGCCGGAAAAAGAGGACGGATGCTTTACGTATTATGCCGCTTCCTATCAGGTGGGAGAGGTACCTGTAACGTATCATTTTGAAATAGAATTAGGCGAAATACGCCGGTATTATGACCGGAGAGGGGCAGTATATGAACCGAGAGAAGAGTATGCGTTTCGTATTACCCCGGGCTTTTTGGTGCCGGAGTGGGCAAAGGGAGCCGTGATGTATCAGATTTTTACCGACCGCTTTTGTAACGGTACGGTGAGCAATGATGTAAAAACGAATGAGTACTATTATATCGAAAGACCGGTACAGGCCGTATCGGACTGGGATAAGCCGCCGGGAACGATGGATGTCGGATATTTCTACGGCGGTGATTTGGAAGGCGTATGGAAAAAACTCGACTATCTTCAGGAACTCGGAGTAGAAGTGATTTATTTTAATCCGCTGTTTGTATCTCCGTCTAATCATAAATATGACAGTCAGGACTACGATTATATCGATCCACACTACGGTGTCATTTTGTGGGACGGAGGGGAGTGCCTGCAGCCGGGGGACAGTGACAATTCCCATGCGACACTTTACAGCAACCGTGTCAGCAGACGCGAAAATCTGGATGCCAGCAATGCTTTCTTTGCGGCACTTGTAAAGGAAATACACAGGCGAGGTATGCGTGTGATTTTAGACGGCGTGTTTAATCACTGTGGTTCTTTTCATAAGTGGCTGGACAGAGAACGGATTTATGAGAATGCTCCGGGGTATGCGAAGGGAGCCTATGTTGCAGAGAACAGTCCGTATCGTGACTTCTTTGATTTCAGAAAAGAGGAATGGCCTTACAATCCGCATTATGCGGGCTGGTGGGACCATGCTACGTTACCGAAGCTGAACTATGAAGGTTCGGAGGCACTTTGTAAGTATATCCTGAATGTGGCAAAAAAATGGATTTCGGCACCGTATCAGGTGGACGGATGGCGTTTGGATGTTGCGGCGGACCTTGGACATTCCGCGGAATTTAATCATAGCTTCTGGCAGAGATTCCGGGAGGCTGTAAAGCAGGAAAATCCGGAGGTACTGATTCTTGCCGAGCATTACGGAAGTGCAAAGGCGTGGTTGTCCGGGAATGAGTGGGACTCCGTTATGAACTATGATGCCTTTATGGAGCCGGTGACCTGGTTCTTTACCGGCATGGAGAAGCACAGTGATGCCTATCGTGGCGATTTGGTCGGGAATGCAACCGCATTTGCGGATGCCATGACCTATCATATGGCGGACTTTCAGACGAATTCCTTACAGGCTGCCATGAATGAACTGTCGAATCATGACCATTCCAGGTTCTTAACAAGGACAAACGGAAAGGTAGGGCGGCTGGCGACACTCGGAACAGCTGCGGCCTCGGAAGGAGTACGGCGGTCTATCTTTATGGCAGCGGTTACCATGCAGATGACCTGGGTAGGGGCACCTACGGTTTACTATGGAGATGAGGCCGGAGTATGCGGCTTTACAGACCCGGACAATCGTCGGACCTATCCATGGGGCAGAGAGGATAAGGAACTAATCGGTCTGCACAGGGAGCTGATACGGATTCACAGGTCGTATCCGGCATTAAAGACCGGTTCGTTAAAGATAATCTATCTTGCACAGGATGTAATTGCATATGGGCGGTTTGACGGGAATGATATTCTGCTGATTGCAATAAATCGTGGTGAGACAGAAAAAAGTGCGGAGCTTCCGGTATGGGAGCTGGGATTGTCGGAGGGTATGCCGATGGTATCACTCTTTTCCACCGGGCAGAGGGGGTATTCGGCAAATGCGGAAATTGTGCAGACCAGAGGAGGAATACTTCCTGCTTATTTGCCGGCAGAAAGCTCATTTATATGGAAAAATCTGTTGCCGTTAGATTTTCGGCAGGATGATGTATAGAGGATTGTCGGACATTAGAATAAAAGAGCCGCTCCGAAACCGGAGCGGCAATCTTTCAATGCGCATAAGGTTACGCATTATTTTTTACAAAGCCGACAATGCAGAGGATAATGCCTACCAGGCAAAGGATACCGATTAAAGAAGAAAGAATGCCGAGTACCCAGCCGATAATCCATCCGATAATCGGGATAATGCTGATAATCTTAGTGATAACACCTAAGATAGCCGGAATCAGGATGAAAACCAGAATGCGGATAATCAAATCTTTTAAGGTCTTAGTGGACATTAATTTTTTAACCATTGGGGAAGTCCTCCTTTTACTATGTTTTTCAATATTATAGCAGATTGTGTCAAAAATGGAAAGAGGCAGATGAAAAATGTCAATAAAGAAAATTGAGGAGCGAAAAGCACAGGCACAAAAAATTTCGGAATTACTGAAGAGGGAATATACCACAGAGTACCGTTGCTATCTGAATCATGAAACGGCATGGCAGCTCTTGTTTGCGACCATTTTAAGTGCCCAGTGTACGGATGCCAGAGTAAATATTGTTACGGAGGGACTGTTCCGGAAATATCCGAGTGTAGAGGCATTTGCAGCTGCAGATTTAAAGGAGCTGGAAGAGGACATACGGCCTACCGGGTTCTTTCATAATAAGGCCAAAAATATCATCGGGTGTGCGAAAATGCTTATGGAAAAATACGGCGGAGAGGTGCCGCAGACATTAGAGGAGTTGGTGCAGCTTCCGGGTGTGGGGCGGAAAACCGCG